>NZ_BAABDK010000030.1:0-111144 GCF_039539585.1 Hymenobacter glaciei
TGTTTACTCGACTCATTCCGCAAATAACGAGCATAATGCAAACTAATTCATCCGACCTACTTATTACGCTATTATTAACAGTAGCAGGTCTGAGATATTAAGCTGCTACTACAGCATGATAACAATAGCGAAAGAGGGAATACCCCGTTTGCTAATTAGCATTTCTTTGAAAGTGAGAGCAGCATCTTGTAAAGTGAATTCCTATCCGTACTTTTCCACGGCTCATAAAGGCCATTGGTGCATTTTATTAGGAGTGAAGTTCAGAACCCACTTTAAAAAACGGGGCGTTACCGAAAAGCCTTACGAGTAAGAACTGCTACCCCAGAATGTCAAATGGATTACTTTTTAGAAGTTTTAAAAAAATACGCTGTGTTCAGCGGCCGCGCTCGCAGAAAAGAATACTGGATGTTTGTATTGTTTAACTTCCTTTTTTCCATTGTAGCAGGAATAGCCGATTACGTATTAACGGGCACTGGTAGTGGTGTCATATCTGGTCTGTACGCTCTTGCTGTCATAATTCCAGGCTTGGCTGTTGGAATTAGAAGACTTCATGATATAGGCAAAAGCGGCTGGTTCACTCTTATCATTTTTGTGCCGTTAGTTGGTGCCATCTGGCTCTTGGTATTAGCCTGCACCGAGGAAAATGCAGGTGATAATGAGTACGGACCGGACCCTAAAGCGCAATTTGCTTATTAGGTATTGTAGCGGCAGAAACGCATAAAAAGAGGCTGAATCCCCAGGAGCTTCAGCCGCTTTCAGTTTCAGAAGCTACTTCGCAACCCGAAACACCTTGTCGCTCTGGTAGCGGTAGCGCCCGGCGGGCAACTTGGTTAAGGTGCAGTCCCCGATTTTTGTATTGCCAATTTTCCTGACCGGACCGAGCACAAGCTCGCGGCCTCGCACTTTGAAACTGCGCTTACAGCCAGTGAACTGTTCGCCCGGCGCAATTTTGTAGCCATGCATCATCGCATAGCCTCCGAATGCTTCGTCTTCGGCGGCTAACAAGGCTCGAAATATCAGCATTGGGCTTGAGGAAACGTCGATTACGCTCACGTGGTCCCAGGCAGTGCCGCCACCCGAACCATACGATGCTGGGTGAAAACGCAGCACAAGTTCCGCGGCACCAAGCCCGTCCAAGTTGACTGTATCCAACTCGGTTCCGCCCGATTCCATGCCCCAGGTTATTTCCTCGTAGGGCAAGGCCAGGTCTATTTCCATCCAAGTGGAGTCGTGGGCGGCAACCTGGTAAAACAAGCGAGGTAGCTCGAGCCCATCTACCAGGCAAAATTGGCCAAAATGAGTGGTCGAATAAAAGTCTTTCCGCTTGTTCCAGTCGGCGTTGAGACTATCCCATTCGGCCCTACTCAACGGCCAGGTTGCCAACGTATCGGGACCGGTGCGGTCCGTTACCGCCAGCACCGATAGACTGGTTTTTTCGGGCAGCGCATTGGGTGCTGCTAGCTTCACTGGTGCAGCAGGAATAGCTTTTGTCGCCGGGCTATCGGCTGGCCGACTAGCCTTAGTTGCGGCCACGACTTCCTCTGTTGTGCGAGGTTTGTTGCGTTCGCAAGCCCACAGCGAAAGCAATACGGCCGCTCCCACAAGGAAGCGGCCGTATCGGGCAGTGTCAGGAAGCCACATGTTGCTTCTTAGCCATTACATGTGAATGGCGCGGTTCTCCGTAGCGGCCAAACAAGCTTCTTTCATGGCCTCGGCGTAGGTGGGGTGCGAGTGGCTCATGCGGGCCACGTCCTCGGCGGAGGCGCGGAACTCCATGGCCGTCACGGCTTCGGCGATGAGGTCGGCGATGCGCGGGCCAATCATGTGGACGCCCAGGATTTCGTCGGTGGTTTTGTCGGCCAGCACCTTCACGAAGCCGTCGGTGTCGCCGCTGGCGCGGGCCCGGCCGCTGGCTTTGAAGGGGAAGGAGCCCACTTTGTAGGCCTTGCCCTGCTCCTTAAGCTGCTCCTCGGTGTAGCCCACGCCGGCCACTTCGGGCCAGGTGTACACCACGCCGGGGATGAGCAGGTAGTTAATGTGCGGCTTCTGGCCCACGATGGTTTCGGCCACGAACACGCCTTCTTCCTCGGCCTTGTGAGCCAGCATGGCGCCCCGAATGACGTCGCCGATGGCGTAGATACCGGGCACGTTGGTTTGCATGTGCTCGTCGACCTTGATGCGGCCACGCTCCTCCATTTCCACGCCGGCGGCTTCCAGGTTGAGGCCGGCAGTGTAGGGTACGCGGCCCACGGCCACCAAGCAGTAGTCGCCTTCAAACTTCACCTCCTCGCCCTTGGCGTTGGTGGCGGTTACGGTCACGGTGTCGCCCTCGCGGGTGGCGCCGGTCACTTTGTGGCTCATGAAAAACTCGATGCCGATTTTGCCCAGCACGCGCTTCAGCTCCTTGCCCAGGCCGCGGTCCATAGTTGGGATGATGCTGTCCATGAACTCCACCACCGAGACTTTCGCGCCGAGGCGGGCGTAGATGGAGGCCATTTCGAGGCCAATTACGCCGCCGCCAATCACGACCATGTGCCGGGGCACTTCGCGGATGTTCAGGGCCTCGGTGCTGGTAATGATGCGCTCCTTGTCCTGGGCGATGAACGGCAGCACGGTGGGCTTGGAGCCAGTGGCGATGATGACGTTCTTGGTTTCAATCTGCTGGGCCTCGCCGCCCTCGGTGGGCGCGATGCTGAGGTGGGTTTTATCAACAAAAGAGCCCACGCCGGTGAGGACGTCGATTTTGTTTTTCTTCATCAGGTAGGCAATGCCGTCCACGTTGGCCTTCACCACGCCGGCCTTGCGGTCAATCATGCGGTTCATGTCCACCGTCAGGTTGTCGAGGCCGATGCCGTGGTCGGCAAACACCGAATGGGCGTTGTGGTAGTGCTCGGAAGAGTCGAGCAGGGCCTTGCTGGGAATGCAGCCTACGTTGAGACAGGTGCCGCCCAGGGTGGGGTATTTCTCGATGAGGGCAGTTTTAAGGCCCAGCTGAGCGCAGCGGATGGCCGCTACATAGCCGCCGGGGCCGGAGCCGATGACGGTAACGTCGTATTGATTCATGAGGAAGTATTCGATGATTGTACGCTCGTGCGAAGGTACGGCACAGCAGTGCGAGTGAGGCAGTTTTGAGAAGGCCTGGAGCAGTGGGTCCACTGGAATATAGGCGCTCCGTTCCAACTAATCGTTCGACTCATTTGGCTGCCGCCAGGGCTTGCAGGCGTTGCCGGGCGTTTGTGTTGCCCGGGTTCAGCTCCAGGGACCGGCGGTAGTGTTGGATGGCCGCGGGCGTGTCGTGGTTGTTTTCTTCGGCTTCGCCTAGGCTATCGAACAGGTTGGCGCTGCTGGGGTAGAGAGTGGTTCCCAGCTGGAAAATGGCCAAGGCGGCGGGCAAGTTATGCGCACTCATGAGTTGGTAGCCCCAGATATTAATCGTGCCCTCCGACAGCGAAAAGGAGGTATCCTGCTGCTGGATTTGGCGGTACACTTCCAGCGCATGGCCAAATCCGCGGGCGGCCAGGGCGACGGCAAAACCGGCATGGGTAGGCAGTGGCCCCGTCTGGGCGGGGGTGTGCTGCATACGGGCGGTGTGTAGAGGCACGCCGTTCTGTGCGGGCGGCCGCTCCAGGAAGGCCACCCCGGCCGCATCGCCTTTCAGGTACGCATTCAGAAACTCCAGCGTGTAGCGGCAGGTCCAGTGATACGCCGCTTCCACCTCGGCCCGCGAATACTCCACAAAATGCTCGGACGGAGCCACGCGCAGCAAGGCTGAGGAAAAATCGAAGTGCTCCATCGGATTCATCACCACCTGATATACATTGCTGTACTTCAGGGCATTCAATAAGCTGAAAGACGTTTCGATGCCTTCCCGGCTCAGCTCGCTCACCGTCTGCGCACGTTTCTGAATGTATAGCCAGGGCAGGGCTACCCGCGCTGGGTCAATCTGCCGGGTAAACTCCGGTTCCCGCGTGCCGTCGAAGCTAACCAGGGCCGTAATGCGCGAGTCCTGAGCCGCCGTGAAAACATTGACCATGCCGCCCCAGCTCCAGCCCACTGCCGCCACGTGGGCCAGGTCGGCCTGGGGCAGAGACTGGGCATAGGCGAGCAGAAACTGTAAGTCGCGCACCTGCGTGTCGATGCCTTCCCGGTCAGTGTTCATCAACGGCGTGCGCGTGCCCAGGCTGCGGCTTGCCAGCACCACGTAGCCGTGGCCGGCCAGGTACTCGCCTATGTCGGCCAGTTCGTGCGCCGTGCCGCCCCGCCCGGGAGCATAGATGACCACCGGGAATTTGCCGCTGCTGGCCGCGGCGTCGCGCACGGCCCACATGCGCTGCTCGAACACGGCCTGCGCCTGCTTCGCGCCGAGCGCGGCACCGGCCCGGCGGAGCTTAGCCGCCACAAACCCATCAATTTCGGCCGTGGAGCGCTCGAATACTTCGTCGGTTGCCTCGGTGCGTAGGTAGTCGGCGTAGCGCACGGGGGTGCCGGCCTTCGGGGCCGGGTACCACACGAGGGTTTGCAGGGGCCGGGCCCGCTCACCCACTGCAGGCAGCCCGCTTACCAGGTCAATTTTTTCCTTGTAGGTGCGGGAGTAGTCGTACTGCTTCACCACCCGAAAGCCGACGCCGTGAGGCCCGGGCTTGAGGCCGGCAAAGCCCGGGCCCGCGTATGCGGCCCCGGCGAAAATGCATAGGATGAAAAGTGCTGTTAAACGAAGCATTAAACAGGCAATAAGGAAAAGAAGGAAGCGCAGTGCGGCCTTCGCCCTGCAGCAGCAAATCTCACCCCTAATCCATCAATACTCCAATATAGTAGTTAAATGTGTCCACTTCCAGTGTTTCCCTGGTGGCCCCGGCCAGCTCCGGAATGGGCGCAAACCGTGCGGTGGGCGTGATGAACCGGTACTCGCCGCCCTTAAGCCGCACGCGCACAGGCATGTCGAACTTCTCCACTTCCGAAACCCAGCGGGCCAGGGTTTTGCCGTCCTCGAAACGGATTTCCAGGGTGGGAATGCTGGCGTGGCGCAGGTACTGGGCGAATACCTTGGTGAAGTCGCGGCCGCTTTCGCGGTTGATGTAGTCGATAACCTGCTGGCCGGTTACGGTTTGGTGGTAGAACGTGGAGGATAGGCCGCGCAGCACCTGGTGCCACTTGGCATCGTCGTTGAGGATGGTGCGCAGCATGTTGAGCATAGCGCTGCCCTTGTCGTACATATCGCCGGAGCCTTCCTTGTTCACGCCATAAGGCCCGATGATGGGCTCGTCGTTCGATATGTTGCGGCGCTGGCCGTGGATGTACTCCTGGCCGGCCGGCTTACCAAACTGAGTTTCCACAAACAAGGCTTCGGAGTAGGTGGTGAAACTTTCGTGCACCCACATGTCGGCAATATCCTTGGTGGTGATGTTGTTGCCAAACCACTCGTGCCCGCTTTCGTGGATGATAATGAAGTCCCACTTCGCACCCCAGCCGGTGTTGCTGCGGTCGCGGCCGAGGTAGCCGTTCTGGTATTTGTTGCCGTAGGCCACGGCGCTCTGGTGCTCCATGCCGAGGTGCGGAGCATCCACCAGCTTGTAGCCATCCTCGTAAAATGGGTACGGGCCAAACCAGCTTTCCATGCTTTTGAGCATAGGTTTCACGTTGGCCGCAAACTGGGTTTTGGCCTTGGCTACGTTCTCGGGCAGCACCCAATAATCGAGCGTGAGCGGGCCTTTTTCGCCGGCGTAGGAATCGGAGAAATGCCGGTAGTCGCCCACGTTCAGGGCCACGTCGTAGTTATTGATGGGGTTGCGCACGGCCCAGTCGAAGCGGGTGTAGCCGTCCTTGAGCTTGGTGGTTTTGCGCAGGCGGCCGTTGGAAACATCCTTCAGGCCGTTGGGCACCGAGATGCTGATGAGCATGCTGTCGACCTCATCGGCCTGCTGGTCTTTGGTGGGCCACCAGATGCTGGCGCCGGTGCCTTGGCAGGCCGTGGCAACCCAGGGCTTGCCGGCCGCATCCTGGGTGAAAACCACCCCGCCATCCCAGGGCGCCTTCTTGGCCACGATGGGGTTGCCGGAATACTGCACCGTGAACTCGTCGCGGCTGCCTTTGATAATGGTTTTGGGGAAGGTGACGAATACCGCGTTGGCCTCGCGGGTAAAAGGCACGTCCTGGCCTTTGTAGCGCACCTTCTCCACTTGCAGGTTGGCAAACAGGTCGAATTGCAGGCGCGTAAAATCCTGCGTTGCCGTAAAGCGGAAGAGGTTAGAGCCGCTGATGAAGCGCTTGGCCGGGTCCAGCCGCACGTCGAGGTGGTAGTAGTTGAGGTCGTAGCAGGTGCGCAGCGGGGTGGTGAGGCTGCCGCGGAGCGAGTCGGCGCGGGAGTAGGCGGCGGGTTTGGGCTGGAGCAGTTGGGCAGCGGCGGGGCGGGCAGTACCGGCCAGCAGGGCCAGCAGTAGCGCAGGGGTCAGGAGTTTCACAGGCGCAAAGATGGGTGCGCCGGGCATTGGCTGCGTTGGCGGGTGGCAAAACGACAACCGGCCGAAGCAAATGCCCCGGCCGGTCGCTCTGTATTAGTGCCTGCTGTAGAGACGCATATTTGCGTCTCGTTGTTGAACGAAGCCGGTTGTGCACGCAGCATCTACTCACCCATCGTCGTTCACCGACGAGACGCAAGTATGCGTCTCTACGCCCCTACCAACAGCTGCTCTTCGTGCTGGCTCAGGTCGAGGCCCTGCAATTCCTCTTCCTCCGAAACGCGCAGTGGAGTGATGAGGTCGGTGATTTTCAGGAGCGCAAAGGAGGCCACGAACACGAAGGCCGACACCACCACCAGCGACAGCAGGTGCTTCAGAAACAGCTCGGTGCCGCCGTAGGCCAGGCCATCGGTGGCGGCCGAGTTCACGGCCTTGCTGGCGAAGATGCCCGTCATAATCAGGCCCACCATGCCGCCGATGCCGTGGCACGGGAACACGTCGAGCGTGTCGTCGAGGCGCGATTTGGAGCGTAGGTGCGCGAAGAAGTTGCTGGTGATGCCGGCAATCACACCAATGAAGATGCTCACCGGCACCGTGACGTAGCCCGAAGCGGGCGTGACGGCCACCAGGCCCACCACCGCGCCAATGCAGAAGCCCAGCGCCGAGAGCTTCTTGCCCCGCGCCACATCAAACAGCACCCAGGCAATACCAGCGGCCGAAGCAGCCACGTTGGTGGTAGCAAAGGCGCTCACGGCAAGCGCATTGGCGGCCGTGGCCGAGCCGGCGTTGAAACCGAACCAGCCAAACCACAGCAACCCCGTGCCCAGCAGCACAAACGGAATGTTGGCCGGCGGCATCACTTCGGCGGTGCCGTGGGCTTTGCGCGGCTTCAGGTACAGGGCCGAAGCCAGCGCGGCCCAGCCGGCCGACATGTGCACGACGGTGCCGCCTGCAAAATCCAGCACGCCCAGCTTGAACAGGAAGCCCTCGGGGTGCCACACCCAGTGCGCCAGCGGCGCATACACCACCAGGCTGAACAGCACGATGAACAGGATGTACGACTTGAAGTTGATGCGCTCGGCGATGGAGCCCGTGATGAGGGCCGGCGTGATGATGGCAAACTTCATCTGAAAAAACGCAAACAGCATCAGCGGGATGGTGGGCGCCAGCGACCAGGGCTTGCCATCGAGCACGTTGCGGAAGAGGAAGAACGTGCGCGGGTCGCCGATGAAGCCGCCAATGGAGTCGCCAAATGCCAGCGAGAAACCCACTACTACCCACAGCAGGCTGATAATCCCCATGGCTACGAAGCTTTGCAGCATGGTCGAAATCACGTTTTTCGAGTTCACCATGCCGCCGTAGAAGAAGGCCAGGCCAGGCGTCATCAAGAGCACCAGAGCGGTGGCGCACAGCATCCAGGCGGTATCGCCGGAGTTGATGCCTTCGGTGACGATGGTGGCGGGCAGCGCCGGGCGCATGGCGGCCAGCAGGCCCAGCACCAGCAGCAGGATGAGGGGAATGTAGTTGGGTTTTTGCATAGCTTTTCAGAAGTTTAGAATGTGAATGAGTTAGGTGTTTTTTGCGGGGATGCGCTACCAATCGGCGGAGCGCGAAACCGGCTGCGAAGGCGGCAGAGGCACGGCCAGCATGGCCGTTTTCAGTTCCTCCGCCAGCGAGGCCACAGTTAGCCGAGTGTCGCGGCGGTGGGCTTCCCAGAGCTTCTGCCAGCCGGGGGCGGCGGTGTCTTCCAGGGGCTTGGTTTTGCCGGTGGGCTGCGGGCGGGCGCTGCGGTCGTCCTGGTAGTAGGCAAAGCTGAAGTCGGTGAACTGCGCGCGGTAGCGGCCATTTTTCACCTCCACCAGCAAGCGGTAGCGCACCTTGCCGTGCAGGCGCTTGGTCACGTAGCCGTGGTCGTACACGCCGAAAGCGTGGGCCGCCACCAGCCGGCCGGCAGCCGAGTCGGCTTCGGCCACTTCGTAGCCGCGCCGTTGCAGCCAGGCCCGGGCGTGGCTGTAGAGTAGCCCGGCCCGGAGCGAATCGGCCCGCACTACTTCGGCAAAGCCCACCCGACCCTGCTCGTCGAGCGGCAGCGCCTGCGCACCTGCCACGGAGGCAACCAGCAGCAGGCCAGCAAGCAGGAATAGCGCGAATGATGACATGGATTTGGGAGGAATGAAGGGGCGTAGGGTGAGGGGCTTGCCCCCGCCCATCATCAAAAGATTCAGGGGCAAGTCGTGCAACGGCGGGCGGGGGCAAGCCCCGCACCCTACCATTGACGCCTCTCGGCGATTCTTAATACTTATAGATGAAGGCCATGCCCAGCGTAGTTTGGTTTTTCACGCCCTGGCCCAGGGCATTCTCGTAGTAATGGCTGGAGGCAGCATCCACGCGCAGTTCGGGTTTCAGCAGCAGTTTGCCGGCGCCCAGGGTTATGGGGGCCGTCAGGGTGACGGACTGGTTGCGGGTTTGCAGGTAGCGAACTGCGTGCTGGTCTTCGAAGTACTCGTAGCGCAGGCCCAGCCCCACCACGTCGCAAAAAGCATAGTTGGTGTAGAGGGCCACGCCGCCCCAGTCGGGCGTGGTGCTGCCATATTTTTCTGAGCAGAACTCCGATTCGGCGCTCGACTCGGTGTTGAAGCTGTAGCGCCCGTAGGCGGCATTTAGGCCCAGGTAGAACTTGGGCGTAACCTGATAGTTGGTGGTCAGGTCGTAGAGCTGGCGAGTGTAGTTGCCGCAGCCATTGGGCAGCGTGCCACTGCTCACCAGCGAGTTCAGGTACGTATCGTCGCCCGAGCCGCCAATCCAGTTCAGGTACACCGTCCAGGTGGGCAGGGGCTTGCAGCTGAACTGGCCGATGAGCGACTTCTGCTTGTTGTCGTCGGTGAGGTTGTCCCAGTTGTTCACCACGCCCAGCATCAGCGACGTGCGGTCATTAAAGGCGTAGGCCGTTTTAAGGCCGATGTGGTAAAAAGGGCCGTTGTTGAACAGGTTCGACAGCGAGTAGTGGTAGTTCAGCGGCGCATCAATTACCTCGTAGCCGATGTGCGTGCCGAATTGCCCCACCGTGAAGCTGAGCTTGGGCGTGGCCCGGTACGTGAAATACACCTGCTTGATGGCGGCCGACGTGCCGTACAGCGCTGCCCCGTAGGGCGACTGCGGCCGGTAGGAATTGAACGCGCCGGCGGTGTTGCCAAAATTGCCCATCTCGGCATTGGGCCCGAAAGTGAGGTCGACCATCATATCGGTTTTGCGACTGGCGTAGCCCAGCTTCACCTGCACCAGGCCCAGGGCAAACTGGTCGGTGAGGCGGTCGAAAGCGCGGCCGGCCAGTTGGTCGACACCCAGCAGATTGCCCGACTTGGGCCGGTTGAGCGCCGTGAGGTAGTACGAGTCGAGGTAGCCCGAAATGGAAAGCTTCCCGGTATCGGTCGAATCAGTCTGGGCAAAGGCCAACGACACGGAGGACGTAAGCAGCAGCGAGAGTAGCGTTGTTTTCATGAGAACAGAAAAAAGTGAACGAAACAGCCCCGTTTTAGAGGAAAAATCTCCAAAGCATTTTACTACACAATCATTGCCTCTATTTTTAAGGCCAAAAATGAAATATTACCTAACTTAAGATTACATACCCATTAGTTTTAGAGGCCATTTTTTAATAATTATTCTATTTTATACCGTTACCCCCGTAAAAATAACAGCTATTATTTCGTTTTTGTTATTTCTCAAATCTAGTATCTCACAATACAAAGTCAGCTGTTTTCCTATGTTATCTTTATGTTACCTCGCCAAATCATCTAGCTGATATTGAGCGCGCAAACGTTGGCATAAACCTATTCGAAGCAGCTACGAAGTCGGACCAAAAAGCTTCTCCAGGCGGCGCGCACACGGTTTGCCTTGGGTAAGGCTGCGAAACAGCCCCCCAGTCAGCACAGGCAGGCGAAGGGCGGGCAGCATCTTTGTAATTCCGCAGGGTTCAACCAAGCCTTTTGCTGCTGAGAGCATCTCAGGCTCTGACAGCACCCGCGGCAACTTCTGTTTTAGACTTTCTTCTTCTCATGCCCGATTCTCATTCGGCCGCGCCTTCGCGGGGCGCCTTGCTTACCGCTTTCTTGCTCGTTTACCTCATCTGGGGCTCTACCTACCTGGTGATGAAGTTTGCCGTGGCCAGCATGCCGCCGCTGCTTATGGCTGGCACGCGCTACGGCCTGGCGGGGGGCCTGCTCTATGGGTTCATGCGTTGGCGCGGCGAACCCGCCCCTACCCTGCGCGGCTGGGGCTACGGAGCTTTTATTGGGGTGTGTTTGCTGGGCTTTGGCAATGGCGGCACCACGCTCGGCGTGATGTACCTGCCCAGCAGCATCACGGCGCTGCTGGTGGCTACGGTGCCCATGTTTCTGGCCGTGTTGGGGTGGCTGAGTGGCATTTCGGCTAGGCCTACGAAGTGGGTGGCGCTGGGCTTAACAGCTGGCATGGTGGGCATGTACCTGCTGGCGGCGCACCCGGCGGCAACGCCCGTGAAAGTGCCCGGCCACCAGAACCTGGGCATTTTCGTGGTGCTGCTGGCTTCGCTGGTGTGGTCCATCGGCTCGCTCTATGCCAAAAACCACCAACCGGCCGTGTCGCCCTTCACCTCGGGCGGCATGCAGATGCTGTGCGGCGGCGCGGCCATGCTGGTCGTGGGCCTGGTACGTGGCGAGGCCGACGGGTTCACGCTGGCGCAGGTAACCACCAAGTCGTGGCTGGCCTATGCGTACCTGGTCACGTTCGGGTCCATCGTGGCGTTCTCGGCCTACATCTGGCTGCTGCGGGTGGTGCAACCCGCGCTGGCCGGCACCTATGCCTTCGTGAACCCGGTGGTGGCCGTGTTATTGGGCTGGGGGTTTGCGGGCGAAGTGCTGAATCCGCAAATGCTGGGCGGGGCGGCCCTTATTGTGCTAGCGGTGGGCCTGGTGGTACTGGGCGGTAAAAAAATTGCACCAAAATAATAGTGCAACCGTTTGCTCTGACGTTGCGTATGGGCGTACCTTAGGTTCCCACTCCCACCAGCTCGCTATGTCAGACACCCCTACTCCACTGCCCGATATTGAGTCTGTGCGCGATGTGCAGGCTTTGGTAGATGCTTTCTACCACAAAGCCAACCACGACGAGCTGCTGGCTCCGGCCTTCCGGGCGGCGGCGCACGTGTACTGGCCCCGCCACCTCACCAGTTTCTACGAGTTCTGGTCGTTGGAGCTGCTGTCGGTCCGCCCCAACTCCACGCCCCGGCCGGTGCCTACGCACCTGGCGCTGCCGCGCACCACCTCGCACCACAACCGTTGGCTGCAACTCTTCGATGCGGCCGTAGAAGAGCGGTTTGCCGGCCGGTGCGCCGGCCGCGCCAAGTCGGTAGCCCGCCAGGTAGCCGCCGCCCTGGTCGAAGGCATGCCGCACTACCACCCGCTGCCGGTCGACTAACCGCCTGCACCACCTAACCCAGCAAGCCCCCAGGCCGCCCATTGAATACGGGCGCCCTGGGGGCTTGCTGTTACCGGTTGTTTTGGATGAGCGGCTACCGGCCCGGCTGAGCCCGCAACAACGCCGTGCCGCTGCTTAGCACCAGGGCATCTTCGCCCACTCCCACCGCCGCCACGGGCCAATTGGCCTGCTTACTGATGCCCACGCGCAGCGCGTAGCTGATGAACGTTGCTACCACGGCTCCTAGCCCGCCCACTACGGCACCGGTAGCACTGCTGCCAGCCCGCGACTTGTAAACGGCGGCGCCCACCAGCGCGCCCGACAGCAGCCGGCCCAGTAGTACCGGCGGCGCAATCCGGTCGGGGGTGCCGGGCAATTTATCCATCACCATTTCGCCGGCGGCAGCTAGCTTGAAGCCAGTTGCCACCAGGGGCTTTTGCAGCGCCCGCAACGGCGAGTTGAGCAACAGCCACGAAGGATTGCGCGAGAGGTAGTGGCTCAAATAGGCCGGAGCACTCATGCTGCGCATGCCGGCCAGGGTAGCAAAGCCGATGGCAGGCCAGAATTTGGCCGGACGGTTCTGGGGGCGGGGTTTCGATTTCAGTTTTTTCATGGAATACGGAAGAAAAAATAGTTAACGCAACCACGGAAACAGGGTTGACAAGTAACCCCTCGCTGGCGGCCCACGCCTACCTTTATAATGGCGCTGGCCCATTGTCGGGCGGTGCGCTCTCCCCTGCCAATGGCTGCTACCTCCGCGCCTTCCCAACCCAACCCATCGGCCCGCCGCGGCCTCCTCGACACTGGCCTTCGCCTCTTCGAAACCCAGGGATTTTCCACCGTTAGCCTTGCTGATATCGCTACCGCCGCCGGCCAGCCGCTGGCCGCAGTGTACCGCCACTTCGGCGCCAAAAGCGACTTCGTATTGGGCCTTTACCAGCGCATTCACGACGAGTTGGAGGCCCGTGTTTCCGACCTGCCCGTTGGCCCCTTAGCTCTCCGCTTTCAGGCCCTGGTATTGTGGAAGCTGGAGCTGCTGGCCCCGCACCAGCGCACGCTGCGCTCTCAAATGGCGGCGCTACTCGATGCCAACACGCCCACCGGCGTGCTCAGCCCCGAAACCGAAAGCATCCGGCTGCGCGGGCTGGCGCTGTTTGAAGTGGTCGTGCGCGGCGCTACCGATGGGCCAGCCAACACGCTGGCCATCGAGCTAGCGCACAGCCTGTATGCCGCGCACTGGGGCGTGCTGGGCCTGCGCCTCATCGACCGCTCCCCCGACGGCCAGGCCACCCGCGACCTGCTCGAAATGCTGAGCGCCGGCTTAGCGCTGGCCGCCCCGCAGCTCGATACCCTGCTGGGCCCGTTGCTGCTGGGGCAGGTGGGCGCGGCAGTCGGGCAGTTCATGCAGCTGAGCCCCGAAGTAGAATTCGACGTGGCCCGGCGCATTGCCAAGCTGGTACTGCTGCACCGCAAAACCCTGGGCCACGACTGCCGCGCCGCGCCCTGCGAGCAATGCCTGGCGCTGCACCTGCCCAAGCTCCACTACTTCATCAGCCAAGGCCTGCCGGTGCATTTCATTCTGCCGGCGTTTCCGGCCAAGTCGCCCAACCTGCACAAGGTGCTGGGCACGCTGCCCGATTTGGGCGAGGAAATTGCGCTGAATTTCCTGCAAAGCCTGTGCGACGACATCCGGCTGGTGTACGCGCCCGGTGCCCGCATCAGCATTTGTGCCGACGGCCGCGTGTTTGCCGATTTGGTGCAGGTGAGCGATGCCGACGTGTCGGCTTACAACGACGCGCTGAAGCAGCAACTGACAAAGCTGGGCACCCGCGATTTGGATATCGTTAACCTCGAAGACCTGCTCGCAACCGAGTCGTTCGACGCAGCCCGAGCCTGGATTACGGCCGAGTTTGCCGAGCCCCTGGCCGAGCTGCAGGCCCGCGTGCGCGACACCGACCACCACCGCGCCATGTTCAACGGCATCCACCGCTTCGTATCGGAAGACGGCATGGCGCTGGAACCCGAAAAAAGCAAGAGCCGCGTGAAGGAGGAAAGCAAGGCCGTAGCCTACGAAGTCATCCGCCGCAGCAATGCCTGGACGCGCCTGCTGGCCCGCGAGTTTCCGCACGCCCTGCGCCTGAGCATCCACCCCCAGCACCCGCACTCCGACAAAATTGGCCTGCGCATGACCCGCGCCGTCGACGACTGGCTCACGCCCTGGCACGGCGTGGTGCTGCTGCGCGACAACGACTACCTGCTGATGAAGCGCCAGCAAGCGGAGGAGTTGGGTGCTGAATTGGTGGAGGTTGATGGCCGGCCCAGCCATTTCGTGCTGGGGCCGAATTCTTAACCAATTAGGCGGGATTATTAACCGCTAAACACGACATGACCCTACAAATTTGCCCCATCTGCCAAGAGAAGGAGTTCATTTGGTACATGTCGGAGGATGAAGCGGGCCAAGAAACCACGATGTGGCGTTGCATGGCTTGCAACTACGGGGCACAGGAAGACGAACAGTTGGAAAGGCCATGCCAACACTGTAAGGATGGCATGGAATCGCAGCTAACCGACTTGCATCGTGTGTACTGGTGGTGCTACCGCTGCCACCGAACGACTAATATCTAGTTAATCAATCCCAACTAAAAAATCTACTTTCCTCTATGCCCGCCAACTACACCCTCGAACCCCAAACCCCGTTCGGCCTCATTGTGCGGGCCGGCAAGCCGGGCCACACCATTGCCGGTTTCGGGCGCGAGCAGATTGAAGACTGGGTTCGCGAACACCGCATCCTGATTTTCCGGGGCTTTGACTTGTTCGACAAGAATGCCTTTGCCCTGTACGCGCAGCAGCTGGGCGAGCCACTGCAGTGGCCGTTCGGAGCCATCAACGAGCTGAAAGTGAAGGCCGACGCCAAGAACTACCTCTATACCCCCAGCGCGGTGCCGCTGCACTGGGACGGCGCCTTCATCGGCAAAATTCCCTACCTGATTTTCTTCCAGTGCGTGCAGGCACCCCGCGCCGAGGACCGCGGCGGCACCACCTTCGCCGATACCGGCCGCGCCCTAGCCCGCGCCACCCCCGAGCAGCGCGCCCGCTGGCAGAAAACCACCCTGCGCTACCGCACCGAGAAAATCGTGCACTACGGCGGCACCCTCACCCAGCGCCTCACCCAACCGCACCCCGTTACGGGCGAGGCCACGCTACGCTTCGCCGAGCCCGTGCACGACCTCAACCCCGTGAGCGTGGAGGTGCTGGATGCCACCGAAACCGAGCAGGCCGACCTTATTCAGGAGCTGCAAACGGCGCTGTACGCCCCCGAAGTGTTCTACATTCACACCTGGCAGGACCATGACATTGTGCTGGCAGATAACCACGTGCTGCTGCACGGCCGCGATGCTTTCCTCAACCCCAACGAGCGCCACATTCAGCGCATCAACCTGCTGGCGCGGCCGGCGCAGCCGGGCCTGGCCCAGTTCCTAAAAAACAGCAAGACGCTACGCCGCACCGAGTTTCTGCTGGCTGAGATTCCGATTTTCGCCATTCCCATTCTGCTGAGCGCGGAGGACCTGCGCTTTCTGAAAACACCCGAGCTGTACGTGGGCCTGGCCGGCATCTACCTGCTGTTCAACTTCGGCGATATGGTGAATGCCTACGCCGACCGCAAGGTGGATGCCGTGTACAAGAGCCATTTATCGAACGCCATTTTCGAACTCGGCGATATGGGCGTGCGCTGGCAGATGCGGGCTTCGGTGGCCGGTACCGTGCTCATCAGCGCGTGGCTGCAGCGGCGTACGGGGCGCTGGCAGTTTGTGCCGCTTACGGTTATTGGGTGGGCGCTGGGGTTCCAGTATTCGTGGGGGCCCATTCATTTTAAGTCGCGCGGGCTGTGGCAGCTGCCAGCACTCTGGGCAGTGCTTTTCTTCGGACCGATGGCCTACACGGGCAGCCTCGTCACGCACTTCCCGCGCCGGCCGGTGCTCACGCTAGCCGCTGCCTACGGCCTGCTCCAGATGGCCGTGCTGCTGCTCAACAACGCCGAAGACTACACCGAGGACCAAGCGGCCGGCATCCGCACAATGGTAGTGGCCATGGGCCTGCACCGCAGCATGCGCGTGGCCCAGACGATGGTAGCTGGCGCGGGGCTCGTCACGGTCGGCAGCTTCCTGTATTTGTACCGGTCCGAGAAGCTGCCCAAAGCTGCCTACCTGGGCCTGCTGCCGCTGGCCGCTGCACTGGTCCACGTGGGCCGGGGCTACGAAACCATCAACCAAAAAATAGCCGACAAAGACGAAACCGCCGCCACCGCCGTGCTCAAGGAAAACGGCATGCTGGTACCGAAGTGGCTCAATGCCACGGCTTATACCAGCCTGGTAGCGGCAGGCGTGCTGTTTGCCGTGCGGGCGCTGCGAGCCCGCAAGCAGGCCCGTTGACTGAGGTTGAACGTCATGCAGAGCGCAGCGAAGCATCTCGCTTGTACCAGTAAATCAATCGATTGAATCAGTGGTGGCACGCGAGATGCTTCGCTGCGCTCTGCATGACGTCCTTTTTCACTTGAAGCCATGACCAATCCTATCGCCGCCCCAGAAACCTCCACCGAGCTCTACGATTGCGCCATCATCGGGGGCGGCGTGGCGGGGCTCACGCTGGCCTTGCAGCTGGCGCGAGCAGGGCGGCGCGTGGTGCTCTTCGAGAAGGAAACCTACCCGTTTCATCGGGTGTGCGGCGAGTACATCTCGATGGAAAACTACGACTTTCTGTGCCGCATTGGGGTGCCGTTAGCCGAGATGGATTTGCCCGTGATGACGCGCTTCACCGTGTCGTCGCCGACCGGGGAGGCGCTGCACCACAAGCTTGATATTGGCGGGCTGGGCCTCACCCGCTACGAGCTCGACCAACTGCTGGCCCGCCTCGCTGCCGAACACGGCGCCACCATCTGCCAGGGCACGCGGGTAACGGACGTGGCTTTTACTGATGAGCAGTTCACCATTAGCACGGCCGGCGGGGCCACTTACCGGGCGCGGCTCGCCTGCGGGGCCTGGGGCAAGCACGCCAACCTCGACAGCAAGCTGCACCGCCCCTTCCTGGAGCCCAGCCGCGAGGGCCGCCAGTTTGTGGCAGTGAAACGGCATTTGCAGCTCGATAATTTCCCGGCCGCCACGGTGGAGATGCACAATTTCCGCGACGGCTACTGCGGGCTTTCGCCCGTGCCGGGCGGCCTCACCAATTGCAGCTACATCAGCGACGTGCGCAACCTGCGCGCCCACGGCAACAGCGTGGCCGAGATGGAGCGCCAGGTGCTCATGCAAAACCCCTTGCTTCGCCCCTACCTGGAAGAAGCGCACCGCACCGGCGACTCGCCCATTGTGATTTCCCAAATCACCTTCCGCGAACGGTCTACCGTCGATGCCCATGTGCTGATGTTGGGCGATGCCGCCGGCACCATTGCCCCGCTGGCCGGCAACGGCATGAGCATGGGCATGAATGCCAGCTTCCTGCTGAATGGCCTGCTGCTGGAGTTTCTGGACGGCCGCATTTCCCGCGCCGAACTCGAGCAGCAATACACCCGTGCCTGGCGGCAGCTGCTGAGCTTCCGCATCACGGCGGGCCGGCTCATCCACCAGGTCTTTGGCCAGCCCTGGCTTACCACAGCCGGCGTGCGCGTGCTGAAACGCCTGCCGTTTATGACCGATTTCATCCTGAAGCTGACCCACGGGCAGCCTTATTAAGGCCAGCCGGCAGCTTAAGAAACGTTCCTTTCCGCCTCATTCGGAGAGCCGCTAAACCCATTGCTGCCGCTCCGTGGAGTAGATTGGCCTCCGTTTGTAGAAATACCTGAATAAAGTAATGCGTCGGGGCTTCAGTGGTCCCGCTGGTTCCACCATTTTCTCAGGTTCTGCAGCCTTTTTCTACTCTTAGTTGCAGTGTATGGACGGTTTTGGGGTTGCCTTTATCATCATAGTTGTGCTGGCTTTCCGATTTTGGGGGCTGCCCAAAAGACTGACCGACCTCCAAAAAGAACTAGCCCAGCGCCTCGCCGACCAGAAAAAGCTTCAGGAAGAACTACAACGCCTGCAAGCCCAGGTAAACCGGCTGACGGAAGCTACTGCCCGCCCCGCCGAGTTGCAGCCAGCGGCCCAGCCAGCAGCTCCGCCGGTAGTCACTCCGGTAGTAGCCCCCACTCCGCCTGTTTCCTCGCCATTGGTGCCGCCAGTGGTGCGGCCCGAACCGGTACTGCCGCAGCCGGTAGCTCCGACCCCAGCTCCGCTTACGCCACCTCCGGCCACCGCGCCCCCAGCCCCAAAACCGCTACCCGCACCAACACCCGAGCCTGCTCCGCTGCCGATTGCCGCTTCGGTAGCAGTGGAAAAGCCTGTTGTACCTCCTGCTGCGCCACCGCTGCAGATACCGTTAATACCAGCACCTATAGCTGCACCGATGCCTGCGCCCCGGCCGGTAGCGCTGCACATGCCGGGCCTGCTGCCGGTTGCTGCCGCCGTAGCCGTTACGCCACCCACCGTGGCAACGCCGCCTGCGGTGCCACCAATCGCTCCTCCCCCACCCGCGCCGCCGCGCCGGCCGCCGCCCCCGCCCGTACCCACCGGCCCAAGCTGGTGGGAGCGTGCTTCCACGGTGCTGCTCGAAAACTGGACCGGTATTCTTGGCGCCGTGGTGCTGGTAACGGGCGTGGGCTTTCTGGGCATTTACGCCGCGCTGCGCCTCGCCCCGCCGTTCCGGTTCTTGATGATATGCGCGTTTTCGGGCGCGCTGTTGGGCGTGCGGTTTGCGCTGCGCGGCAAGGCCTTTGCCCAGCAGCTCAATGGCTGGCTGCTGAGTAGCGCGGCGGCCATTTTCCTGTTTGCCTGCGTGGCATCCGTCAGCATTCCGGGCCTGCAGTGGGCCAGGTTTCCCTTCGACTACCTGTTGCTGCTGGCGGGCGTGAGCGCCAACTTGTGGCTGGCCTGGCGCGCGAGCCGCCAGGAAGTGGCCACGCTGCACGGCGTGCTGAGCTTGGTGGCGCTGGCCGTGCTGCCGTCCACGGGCCTCACGCTGGCCGCCGCGGCGGGCGTCACGGCCTTCAGCATTGCCATCACCTACCGACAGCAGTGGAAATACCAGCTGCTGCTAAGCATCGCCAGCTTCTTCGCATTTCACTTGTTCTGGCATCAGCAGCTGGCGGTAATTTCCAGCACGCTCCGACTTGTGGCGATGGGGCTAGTGCTGCTGGTGGGTGTGGCCGCCGCCGTGGTACAGTACCGCAGCGTTTACGCAAAGCGAACTTTTGAGCCGCTGCTTTTCACTGCGCACCTGCTGAACTGGACCTGTATGGGCATCAACCTGTACCTGTACAGCACGGGCTCCATCTGGAAAACCATCCCGCTGGCGCTGGGGTCGCTGCTCACCTTCTGGGCCGGGCGGCGGGCCAAGCAATTGGGCATTGGCTGGTTGTTCCAGACCGACACCATCATCGCGTTGATGCTGGCACTGGCCACGGCGTTTTCGCTGCAGGGCTGGCACGCGACCAACTCGGTTATCCTGCTCTTCATGCTGCTCGAAGCCCTGCTGGTGGCCCTGATAATGGCCCGGCAACGCGAGGCACTGGTGTACCGCGTGGCCCTGAGCGGAGCCTGTGTGGCCGGCGCAGGCCTGTTGCTACTGGCCACCAGCAAGCTCACGAACAGCTCACCTGCCACCCTCTACCGCGATGCCGTGGTGCTGGCCCTGGCCGGCTGGGCCGGACTGGCTTTCGTGCGGTTCATCTTCAATCAACCGCTGCTACTCAACGAAGTAGCTGAGCCAACCGGCCCGGGGCGCTACGGAATGGCTACGCCGGCCGGGTCGCACCGACGCCTGCTGGGTTGGTTTACCAGCGTGGCCGGCGCGCTGCAAGCCGGCGCCGGAGTGCTGCTGGCCCGGGTACTGTTTGCCTGGCAGGATGCGCCGGTTTGGCTGCTGCTGGCCGGGCTGCTCGTGCTGGCTGGCGGCGCGTTGGGCATGGCTGCCTGGCTGCGTACCACCAGCCGCACCCCGGAGTGGGTGCGGCAGCAGCAACTGCTGCTGGCCCAGGGTTTCGTTCTGGTGGCTGGTTTTGGCTTGCACGAGTTAGGCCTTACCTGGCTTGTGGT
The DNA here is from genome assembly GCF_039539585.1 of Hymenobacter glaciei. NCBI lineage: Bacteria > Pseudomonadati > Bacteroidota > Cytophagia > Cytophagales > Hymenobacteraceae > Hymenobacter > Hymenobacter glaciei. Next base: position 20,030 of record NZ_BAABDK010000030.1, read on the forward strand.
GCTCGGCCTGCTCTATGCCGAAAACCTGGCGGCAGCGCTGTTTTCAATTCGGCAGCGCGAGGCGCTGCTGCATCGGGTAGCCCTGGGGGGTGCGCTGCTAATGGGCGCCAGCCTGCTGCTGGTGGCCTCGGGCAAAGTCGAGAATGGCCTCCCAACCGAGCTTTACCGCGATGCGTTGGTGCTCACGCTGGCTGGCTGGGCTGGCATTGCATTCGTGCAACGGGCATTTGGGCAGCTTCGCCTGCAGCTGGCTGGCTCGCCAACTGTTCAGCATCCATTCCAGGCGTTCTCGCTTTCCGATACCACCTGGCTGAACGGTTTTGGGAGTTTGAGTGGACTGCTCCAGGTTGGCGCCGGCTTGCTGCTGGCGCGGGTGCTGTTTGCCTGGCAGGATGCGCCAGTGTGGCTGCTGCTTGGTGCACTGTTGGCGCTGGGCGGGGCGGCGCTGGGCCTGGCCGCCTGGCTCCGCCGCAGCAGCCCGCAGGTGCCGGCCTGGGTACGGCAACAGCAGCTGGTACTCGCGCAATTTTTCGCTGTACTCGCCGTGCTGGGTCTGCACGAAACCGGGCTGAGCTGGCCGGTGGTTTGGGGGCTTCTATACGCGGAGAACCTGGCAGTGGCCTTGTACACCGCCCGGCGGCGCGAACCCCTGCTGTACCATATCACGCTGGCGGGCGCCTACCTCACGGGCACAGTGCTGCTGCTGTTTGCTGGCAATGCCGTGGGCAACGGCCACCCGCCCGTGCTCTACCGCGATGCCGTAATACTGGCTCTGGCTGGCTGGGCCGGCATTCTTTTCACCCAGCTAGCTCACCGGCAATCCTTACGCCCTGCGCCCGACCAAGCCAGCAATCAGCCCAAAACCAGCGCCACAGAGCGCGACTTCCTGAGCGGTTTCGCCGGACTAGCGGGCGCACTACAGGCGGGCGCCGGGGTGTTGTTGGCGCGGGTGCTGTTTGCCTGGCAGGATGCGCCAGTTTGGCTGCTGCTTGCCGGGCTGCTCGTGCTGGCCGGAGTGGCGCTGGGTCTGGCCGCATGGGTGCGGATGCAAGGGATTTCTCCCAGCTGGGTTCGGCGGCAGCAACTGGTGCTGGGGCAGTTTTTCGTCATCTTGGCCATATTCGGCCTGCACGAACTCGGCCTGAGTTGGCCCGCCGTTTTCTTCATTCTTTACGCCGAAAACCTACTGGTAGCCCTGCTCCTGAACGGCCACGACGAGGACACGCTGCTCCATATTCAAACATACTTATTGGTGCTGCAAGCGGCTACGTTGCCGCTGCTGGTGCGCTACACGGCTCCCCACACGCTGGGCGTGTTGCCCCGCGCGGCCCTGCTTACCGCTGCGGCCCTACTCACGGTCGGCTATCAAATCCGGCAGCACTTCCTGCCTGCAGCCGACCGCGAATTAGCCGTTATCCAGCTCGGCGCGACCCTGCGCATTTCAGCCCTGGGCCTGGGTGCCGGTTGGTTGCTGCTGAGCGCGGGCGCACTGGTATACGACCAGTCGTGGGCGGCCTGGGTGATGGTGGTGCTATTGGGTGGCCTGCTGTTGCTGCGGCAGCGCATGTCGGCTCCCGGGTTGTGGGCCGGGCTGGTGCTGGCCGCCGTGGCCTACCTCGCATTGCAATGGGGCCACGTGCTCACGCCTCTGTCCGGGGTGAAATTCAGCTCTGGCCACGTGCTGCTGTACCTGCTCCCCACGCTGGCGGTGCCGGTGGTGGGCGTGCGGGCCTCGTGGTGGCCGGCAGCCGGGCGCTTTGTGCGCTGGCCGTGGCTGTATTTGCTGGCCCTACACCTGGTAATGGCCCTGGTGGCCGCCGTGCCGGGCGGACACGTGGCGTACTTATCGGTCGGCATGCTGCTGCTGGCAGGCCTGGCTTTTGGGAGCGCCCAACGGTGGCGCAACCTACTGCCCGACGAGGCTGCTGTACTGCGCGCCGGCCAGCCCGACCGCTTCCTGCTGCACATCGGCTACGTGTTGCTGGGCGGCGGCCTGGCCAACCACCTGGGGCTGCTGGCCCTAAATGAAACCTTCTTCGGCCAGCCCGCCGAGTACTTCACGGCAGCGCTGGTATTCGGTGTGGTGGCCGGCGTAGCCATTTCCCGCCCGCCGAGCACCGCGCCGGTCTACAACTCCTGGCGGCTGGTGCATCCGTGGTTGCTCGAAGCCGCGTTGTTCTTTGGCACCGCCACGCTGTGGCACAACCTTCGCACGCCCTGGCTGCCACTGGTGTGGGTATCGGCCGCGCTGGCCCTGGGTCAGGTTGCCGCTCAAATTCCTGTGCGCCTGGGGCGGCTGGGAGTTTACGGACGGCTGTATTATTGGCTGGCAGCCGGCACGGCCTGCGTAGCCAGCCTGCTCTACCTCGAACCCAGCCGCATCCTGAACCCCGAGTGGTGGGAAATCACTGTCGCCGTTTGCCTGCTTTTCGGTTACGTGTGGCAGGCGCTGGCGGGCCCTGCGTTGCCAGTTGCGGGCCTTTCGCCGGCCTGGGCAGCTCTGGCCCGGCCACGCCGAAGCTCACTCGAGGCCGGCATGCTCTACCCCGCGTTTCTGGCCTTGTCGCTGCTGTTCATCCAATCGTTCGACCGCTCGGTGCTCACCGTGCTGCTCATGCTCGAAGTAGTGGCCATTTTCAGCACCAGCCTGCTGCTGCGTCGGCAGGACCTACGCTACCTCTCCCTGGCCGGCATGCTGGCCTGTCTGGTGCGATTGGTTTTCTTCGACCTCAGCCGCAGCGGCACTGTTACGCGGGCCGTCGTGTTCATCTTCATGGGACTGCTGCTGCTGGGCATGAACGCCTTGTACGCCCGTTTCAAGGCGCGCTTCATGCCCGACGAGCCGACCGAGCCCGAGGTAGCAGCTGCCGACCAACTTTAAAAAAATGCAGATTTGTTTCTAACAAAAAAAGCCATTCCGCTAACGGAATGGCTTTTTTCATCATATATCAGCTCAGCTATACGCCGAACATCATGCGCGTCGGGTCTTCGAGCAACTCCTTCACCCGCACCAGGAACGACACCGATTCGCGGCCGTCGATGATGCGATGGTCGTAGCTCAGCGCCAGATACATCATGGGGCGAATCACCACCTGGCCGTTTTCGGCGATGGGGCGCTGGATGATGTTGTGCATCCCCAGAATAGCCGACTGCGGCGCGTTGATAATCGGCGTGCTGAGCATGGAGCCGAACACCCCGCCGTTGGTGATGGTGAACGTGCCGCCGGTCATCTGCTCGATGGTGAGCTTGTTGTCACGGGCCAGCCCGGCCAGCCGCACTACTTCCTTTTCAATGCCTTCGAAGCTTAGCTGCTCGGCGTTGCGAATCACGGGCACTACGAGGCCTTTCGGAGCCGACACAGCGATGCTGATATCGCAGAAATCGTTGAATACGATGTCCGTACCGTCAATCTGCGCGTTCACCGACGGCCACTCTTTCAGAGCAATGCACACGGCCTTAGTGAAGAAGGACATGAAGCCCAGGCCCACGCCATTCTTCTCTTTGAACTTGTCTTTGAACTTGTTGCGCAGGTCCATGATGGGCTGCATGTTCACCTCGTTGAAGGTGGTGAGCATGGCAGTCTCGTTCTTCACCGTTACGAGGCGGCGGGCCACCGTTTTGCGCAGGTTGCTCATGCGCTCGCGGCGTACCTCGCGGCTGCCACCGGCAGCCGGCGCAGCAGCTGGAGCCGAAGCAGCCGGAGCGGCAGCTGGCGCAGCAACTGGAGCCGGAGCGGCCGGCTTAGCCTGCGCATTCTGCGCGTCTTCTTTGGTGATGCGACCGTCGCGACCGGTGCCGGCTACGTCGGCAGCAGCAATGCCTTTTTCACCCAGAATCTTACCGGCAGCCGGCGAGGGCACACCCGTTGCATAAGTTGCCGCACCAGCAGCAGCCGGAGCCGAAGCCATTGCCGCAACCGGAGCTGCAGTAGCTGCTTGAGCAGGGGCCGCCGGGGCCGAAGCCGCAGCATTACCACCGCCCTCGATGCGGGCAATCACCGCGCCGATGCTGATGGTTTCGCCTTCCTTAACGGCGTGGCGCAGAGTGCCAGCCCCTTCGGCGGGCAGCTCAAACGTGGCTTTGTCCGATTCGAGTTCGGCAATCACCTCATCGCGGTTTACCTGTGCGCCGTCCTCTTTCAGCCACTTGGCCACCGTCACTTCCGTGATGGATTCGCCCACGGCGGGGATTTTCATTTCTACCGTGCCCCCGCCAGCGGCCGGAACTGCTGCAACCGCCGGTGCGGCACCACCTTCTGGCTTGCCGCCATAGCCGGCCTGGTCGCTGGCAGCAGGGTTGCCCTCGCCTTTGTTGATAGGGTCAGCAGCAGGAGCGGCAGCAGGAGCGCTGGCTGCGGGAGCAGCCGGAGCCGAAGCTGGCGCGGCACCAGCAGCGGCACCATCCAAGTCGGCGATTACGGTACCGATTCCGATGGTTTCGCCCTCGGCTACGCGGATTTTCAGTACGCCATCGGCCTCAGCGGGCAGCTCAAATGTGGCTTTGTCCGATTCGAGCTCGGCAATCACCTCGTCGCGCTTCACGGCCTCGCCGTCTTTCTTGAGCCACTTCGCAATGGTGACTTCGGTGATGGATTCGCCAACGGCGGGAATTTTGATTTCGAGAGGCATGAGAAGTTGAGAAAGAATTCGTCTAAGCGAGTAAATCAAATGAGGAAAGCCTGGGCCACTGGCCGCAATTTATTGCGAAACCCATTCGCCATTGCCAGCAAATCGGCGGCGGTATAACCGGGCGCATCATCGGTTTCATAACGTAGTTCAACGGCAAACTCATTCAGCGTAGCGGCATTGGCCAATTCCTGAGTAGTGAACTGTAAAATACCGTTTTGATGCAGCGGCCCCATCAAAACAATCAGATTATGAATGAAAGGAGCGGGCAGAGCCGACGCAATCAAGGCCGCCTTCAAGTATTTTTCGACTGCTTGTTGGCAGTGAAAACCTATCGTTTCATACAAATGGGGACTGCTCCGTACCAGCACGTCAACCGCTTCCATGTCGCGGTCGGCGGTCAGTAGCGACATTGCTACGCGCTTCTGTTGTGGTGTGCTAGGCTGCATACAATAATCGTCCCTGCTGTTCGGCAATAGTTTCTACCGACTGGAAAATGCCAGCGGCCCGCTCCATCTCCGCTGGGGTGCGAATAAGAATATCCATTGCCGGCAGCGGCGTCCCCCACAACAGCGACCAAATAGCAATTGCCCGCTCCGACCTTTTGGCCTCGGCCTGCTCCTTGATAATGAGCAAGTCCAAATCCGAGTCTTCCGTGGGCGTACCGTAGGCGTAGGAGCCGAACAGAATAATCCGGTCGGGCGCGTAGCCTTCCACAATGCGCTGCACCACGGCTTGAATTTGAGCTTCGGTTATCATTGGGTTTAAGCTATTGGCTGCTAGCTATTAGCTCCTGTTCTTGAACGAAGCTAACAGCTTGAAGAGCTAGTCCTGCTTTTTGGCAGCTTCGGCCACGGCTTTGATGTTGGCATCGGCTACGGCCTCCTTGGGCTTGTCGAAGGCGCGGGCCACCAGCTCTTTCTGCTCCTTTATGTGAATTTTGTTGTAGCCCGTAGCGGGCGAAGCCGAGGGTTTGCGGGCCACCACGTCCTCGAGCTCGCGGCGCATGTAGCGCAGCATGAAGTTCCAGTAGCCCATGTTCTCGGGCTCTTCCTGTACCCAGTACACCTTGGCTTTGGGGTATTTGGCCAGCTCGGCATCAAGCTGCTTTTTGGGGAAGGGGTGCAACTGCTCGAGGCGCACAATGGCCACGTCGGTGCGGTTGGAGGTGCGTTGCTCCTCCAGCAGGTCGTAGTACACCTTGCCCGAGCACAGCAGCACGCGCTTTACCTTCTTGGCTTCAGCAAAGTCGTCGCCCAGCACCTCGCGGAAATGGCCGTTGGTGAACTCCTCTACCGGCGAAATGCACAGCGGGTGGCGCAGCATCGACTTCGGCGACATCACCACCAGCGGCTTGCGGAAGCTCCAAGTGAGCTGACGACGCAGGGCATGGAAGAAGTTGGCCGGTGTGGTGATGTTGGCCACCACAATGTTGTTTTCAGCCGCCAGCTGCAGGAACCGCTCGGGGCGGGCGTTGGAGTGCTCGGGGCCCTGGCCTTCGTAGCCGTGGGGCAGCAGCATCACGAGGCCGTTCATGCGCTGCCACTTGCTTTCGGAGCTCACCACAAACTGGTCAATCATGGTCTGGGCACCGTTGGCGAAGTCGCCGAACTGCGCTTCCCACACCACCAGGGCCGTGGGGTTGGCCATGCCGTAGCCGAATTCGAAGCCCAGCACCGCGTACTCGCTCAGCAATGAGTTGAAGATGCTCAGCTGCTCGTTTTCGCCTTCAATGTGGTTCAGCGAGTTGTACGGCGCCGACGTTTCGGCATCGTGGAGCACGGCGTGGCGGTGCGAGAACGTGCCACGCTGCACGTCCTGGCCGCTTACGCGTACAATGTGGTTTTCGGTGAGGAGCGAACCGTAGGCCAGCAGCTCGCCGGCAGCCCAGTTCAGCACGCGGGTGCCGTCGTACTTCTTGGTCGAGTCGCGCATCCAGCCTTCGGGCATGCGCGACCAGGTACCAAAGTTCTCGTAGAACATGTTGCGGCGCTCCTTCAGCAGGTTATCAATCTGCTTAATGGGCTTGAAACCTTCTGGAATCGTGGTCAGGGACTTGGCTACCTTCTCCACAGTTTCGGCCGAAATGCCGGTTTCGGGCGACTGCTCAAAATCCTCCGGGGTGCTACGGCGCAGGCTGCGCCACTCGTTCTCGAGGGACTGGTATTTGTAAGGCAGCGGCTTCTGCTTCACCAAATCGAGGCGGGCCTGCAGGGTATCGCGGAATTCCTTGTCCATCTGGGCAGCCAGCTCGGCGTCCACATCGCCGCGGGTAACCAGCATGGCGTTGTACACCTCGCGCGGGTTCTGGTGCTTCGAGATAAGGTTGTAGAGCGTGGGCTGAGTGAATTTGGGCTCGTCCGACTCATTATGGCCGTGGCGGCGGTAGCACACCATGTCAATGAAGATGTCGGCGTGGAACTGCTGGCGGTATTCGGTGGCCAGCTGCACGGCGAATACCACGGCCTCGGGGTTGTCGCCGTTCACGTGCACCACCGGCGCATCAATGATTTTGGCCAAATCCGTCGAATAAATCGACGAGCGGGCGTCCTCAAAATCGGTGGTGAAGCCAACCTGGTTGTTAATCACAAAGTGGATGGTGCCGCCCGTTTTGTAGCCTTCCAACAACGACATTTGGGTTAGCTCATACCCAATACCCTGGCCGGCCAGCGCCGCATCGCCGTGGATGAGGATGGGCAGAATCTGGTGATAGTCGTTGCCGTATTGGTGTTCGATTTTCGCCCGCACGAAGCCCTGTACCACGGGATTCACTGCCTCCAAGTGCGAGGGGTTAGGCGCCAGCTTCAGGTTAACTTTTAGGCCGGTACTGGTTTCCACCTCCGAGCTGTAGCCCATGTGGTACTTCACGTCGCCGTCGCCCATAGTGAGGTCGGGCACGGCGGTTCCTTCGAACTCCGAGAAAATCTGCTCGTAGGTCTTGCCCATGATGTTGGCCAGCACGTTCAGACGGCCGCGGTGGGCCATGCCAATCATCACTTCCTTCACCCCCAGCTCGGCGCCTTTGCCAATAATGGCATCTAGAGCCGGGATAGTGGTTTCGCCGCCTTCGAGCGAGAAGCGCTTCTGTCCCAAGAATTTGGTGTGCAGGAAGTTCTCGAACACCACGGCTTCGTTCAGCTTCTTCAGAATGCGCTTTTTATACTCGGCACCCGGATTAAAGGCCAACGAGTCGCGCTCCACTTTCTCGCGGAACCAATCGAGCACCTGCGGGTCGCGGATGTACATGTATTCGAAGCCGATGGCTCCGGTATAAATCTTTTCCAGCGCACCCACAATGTCGCGCAGCGTGGCCTGCGTGCCCAGCCCCAGCACTTCGCCGTTCCTAAACACGGTATCGAGGTCGGCATCGCTCAGGCCGAAGTCGGGCAGGTCGAGGCGGGGCTTGCGGTCTTTGCGCTCGCGTACCGGGTTGGTGCGGGCCCGCAAGTGGCCCCGGCTTCGAAATGCTTGAATAAGGTTGCGCACAGCCGTTTCCTTATCGGAAGAAACTTCACCGCTGCTTAAGCTGGCCGGGGCATTATTGGTAGATGCCGCGGTGTTTAGTACCCCGTAATCGTCGGCCTGCGGCGCGCTTGAGCCAGCAGCAGCTTTAGGAGCAGCGGCGCCATTGGTAGCGGGCGCGGCATTGGCCGCCGGAGCCGCACCGGGCAACACGGAGGCGCCTTCGGGAAACTGCTGCGAGAAATCAAACCCTTCGAAAAACTTACGCCAGCCAAAATCCACCGATTCGGGGTTTTGGCGGTAGGCTTGGTATAGGGTTTCGATTGCCGCCGCATCGGCGTTGGCGATATAGGAATAGGCGTCCATTGGGAATTCAGCTTAAGTAAGGCGGCGTAAAGGTATTACGCCTAGCAATCAGGTAAAAACCTGTACCCGGTTACACGAATTAATCTGACAATCAACCTAATCAATTACCGGAAGTTGCCCCGTTGAGTAGGGTTGCTGCGTCAAGTTATCGAAAATAGTCAGTTTGACCAGCCATAATGTTACGGCCCGGTCATAAATCTGTTGGGTCTGCAGTGCCAAAACAATTGCATCGTAACGGGTGGTATAATATAAAGTTCTGCCTATATGATGGCTAACCCGCCTAGTAAGCGGGTTTTGGATTGGATAATTTATTTAGTTAAAACTAATCTGGGTAGCTATGCGTTAAGACCTTTCTGCCCAGCCTGAAACGGCCGGACAGTACCCATACCGCCGGGCTCAATGGCGCACGAACGAACGTTATTTTAATGAATAGTGCACGAATACTTATAGATATTGTTTTGGCCGCCGCCGCCCTGGCCGCGCCTTTGTTTAACACCGCTCCTGCGGCCCGGGTCAACACCAACATGACCCGCTTTTTTGCCCCCGCTGCGGCAGCACGCCACAAAAGCCGCCGCCCGAGCCGTGCCCCTCTGCTGGTAGTGCGTAGCCCCACTTTCACTGTAACCGCTACGGCCTACCAGGCTGTAGCAAACCAGACCGATGACGAGCCGTTTGTGACGGCCGACAATTCTAAAATCAAACCGCACTACGGGAGCAAAAAGCGCTGGATGGCCCTGTCGCGCGACTTGCTGAAACCCTGGGGCGGCCAGTTTAAATTCGGCGATAAAGTCCGCGTACGAGGCATCTCCCCCAAGCTTGACGGCGTGTACACCATTCATGATACCATGAACCGCCGCCATCGCCACTGCATGGATATCCTGACGCACGTGAGCGAGAAGTTCGATATTTTTCAGAAGGGCGTTAAGATTCAGAAGGTGGAAGAGCGGCCCACCTTGGCCAAGCTCTAAGCTTATCTATACCGGCATTACAAAAGCCCCGCGCCTCCTTTAGGAAGCGCGGGGCTTTTTCTTGCTGACTTTGGGCCACCTATTTCGGCAACGCCATCTTGAAGATGCGGAACGGGGCACGGGGCTGACCGACACCTTTGTTCCAGTTGGGCGTTTTGTGAATGGCGGAAGTGGCCACGTACAGCGTGCCGTCGGCAGTAAGGCTATAGGTATCGGGCCACTGCAGCCGGTCGTCCTGCACCAGGGTTTCTATTTTGCCGGCAGCAGTGCGGCGCATGAGGGCGCTGTTTTCGAAGGAAGTGAGGTACACGTTGTTGGCCGCGTCGATTTCGAGGCCGTCGGAGGCTGGAATTTCGCCGACGGTTTCGACCTGCTGGGCCAGCTGCGCGTCGGTGAGAGCGGCATCGCGCAGGGCGGCAGTTTTGATGCGGTAGAGCTTGTGGCCGGTGAGCGGGCAGTAATAGAGGTAGCTATTGTCGGTGCTCAGGGCAATGCCGTCGACGTTGAACTGGGCGGGCTTTCCCTGCAAATCAATCATCGGGTGGCCGGCCGCTTTAATGACAAGGCCTTTTTCCGCCTTCATCGAAGGGTGCGAAGCCAGTAAACGGCGCGATTTCAGGGTTTTCAAATCCGTCACAACCAGCGCGCCCAGGCCCGATTCGGTCATGTAGGCATAGTTATTCTGCAGGTCGATGCGGACGTCGTTGAGGTAGGACTTGCGCGGAGCCACGGCCTCTGGGAATGGAATGGTGAACAGAACCTGGCCGGTTTTGGGGTCGGTTTTCACCAGCTTGGGGCCACCGGGCACGGTAAATTTCAGGCCGGGTACGGCAGGGTCCAGAATCCAGAGCATGCCCTGCTTATCGGTCTGCACGGTCTGGGGGCAAATCCAGTGTTTGAGGGGCTCGCCTTTTACGGAGTCGTTCCACATGCACCAGCTGGCGTTGGGATAGGGCTTGAGCGTATTATTGGGGCCTACTTCGGCGATGGGATACGAGGGATTATAATTCCAGCGCGGAAAGCAGGCGAAGATTTTCCCACCCGGCTCTACAGCCACGCCCACCATTTGCGGGTCGGTGAATTCGGCCACCACCTGCAGGGGAGAATTGGCCGGGGCGGCGGGATTGGCAGCAGTGGCCGTCGAGTCGGCCGAAGCGGGAGCATTGGCCGAACCGGTATTGCTGGCGGGCGACGAGCAGCTGCCCAGCAACAGGCTGGAAGCTGCCAGAAGCGCGGCACTCCCAACGGCAAAAGGACAGGAAGAAAGCATGTTGTTTGGGAGAAAGGACAAAAAAACACCCCCGCCTTACTGGGCGGGGGTATTGCATACGGTCGAAACTACCGGGCGTTAACTCACAAACCGGAAAATCAGGGTTTTTGAATGCGTACCCTTATCTATTAGCAGCCGTATCCGGGGCCGATGAATTGGTGACCGGGGCAACCGTGTCGGCCACGGGAGCCGCGGGGCGGGGCTGAATGACCGGGGCTGGATTGGTGGGAGCCACGCGCACGGTCTCGGGAGCAACGGAGGTGGTGGGCAGCGGGGCTACCTGCGGGCCGGTTTCGATGGTGGTAGCCACCGAGTCGGCCGCCGTTTGGCTGGTGCTGGAAATATGCTCCGAAGCCGGACGGTTGAAATTCAGATAAGCTACTACGGCCAGAAACACCAGCACTCCGGCAATGGCCAGCACCAGACCCAGCGAGGAATTACGCTCGGCGGGCACAGCGGCTAGGTCGGTTTCTTCGTCATCGGGCAGCGCTTCTGTATTCACGTAGCTGGGACCTCCAACGGCTACTGGAAAATCGGCCGAAGCTTCGGACATGAACATGGGTTCAGCGACGGGCTCAAAAACCAGTGCATCTACTTCCACCACCTCCGGTGCAGGGGGCACGCTGCTGCTCAAGCTCGCATAGAACGGAGCAGGGGGCAATGGTTCAGGCGGCGTACTAGCCACGGGCGGAACGGCCGGAATCGTTGGATACGCAGCCACCTGGGCAGCGGGCGGAGTCGGAACCGCGGGTAGTGTAGCAGGAACAGGCGGGGCAGCCACAACAGGCCAAGCGGGAGCAGGAGGCAGAATGGGAGCAGCCGGAACAACGGGCGCAACCGGTGCAGCGGTAGGCTCAGCAGCAGCGCCGGCGGCGCCGGGCGTGAAGACCAGCCGCTGTTTCAGGGCGTCGAACTCGATGGGCGTGAGGGCGCCGGCATCGAGCATTTCCTTAAGCTGGCGCAGGGTTTCGAGAGGCGACGAGGGGTTTTCCATTGGGAACAATACGGCCGGGCGCGGGGCTAGTTTTTACGGTCGAGGGCAGAGAGGCGGTCGCGGCGGCGCTGCAGGCGCAGGCGGTTTTGCTCCAATACCGTATTGGTGCCAATAAGCGTAACCGAGTCGGCGCGCGACTGCGTTAGGTTTTCGGCGTTTTTCTTCTTCAGCTCCTCCATGCGTTTGAGGTTGGCGGTGGTATTGCTTTGCAGGTTCAGACGCTCCTTTTCGAGGCGCTCTTTTTCTTTTTCGGAAGCCTTCACTTTCTTCTCGCCTTCGGCCACCATGGTACGGTAGGCACTGAGGCGGGCGGCTCCGGCGTAGCTCTGCACCATGGTGCGCAGGGCGTTGTATTCGGTGGCGGTTTTGTCGGGCGAGAAGAAAGTGTTGTCGTCGAAGCCACCAAACACCGAAACCTCGGCCACCGAATCGGACGGGGCCGTGATGGTGGCGTAGAGGTCGACGAGCTTGCCCGAAATGCTGCTGGCGGGTATCTGACGGGCCGTCAGCACGTCGCTTTTCATAAAACCCAGCACGCCGCCGCTCTTAAACTTGACGTTGTAGCTGCTCTTCATCCAGGTCTGGAAAAAGTCGCGGACGTCGGAGGCGGTACCATCAACCTGCACCTTGAAGGCTGGGCGGGGGCTTTTATTGTAGCTCACGTCGCCGGGGCGCACGTCGTAGAGCTGGGCAGCAGCCGGGCGAGCAGCAAGCAGGCCTAGCAGCATTAGGCACAGGATATAAATTTTAGACATGGTAGCAGTTTCAAAAGACCAATAACTGGCCAAAAGTAAGGCCGGGGGAAGTCATTTGTGGTTACTAACCGCGGGGCATTTCGTGCGGGACCATTATTCCGGCGTATTTTTAACGGCCCAAATCTTTATACTTGAAGCAGCTTTCCGTTTTTGTCTTGTTGGCCGTATTCCTCTACAATATGGTAGGGGCCTACCCGGTTGCGCTGTGGCGGCAGCACGAGTTTAGGCGCGTGGCAGAAGCAAAGCGGCATACAGCCCTCCCCGACCGGGCGCTGGTGCGCGTGGCGGTAGCGCGACACGCCAAATCGGCGGATTTGGTGTGGCACGAGGCACAGGAGTTTTCGTACCGCGGGCAGTTGTTCGACGTGGTGCGGCAGCGTGCTGAAGCCGATTCCACCATCTACTTCTGCTGGCCCGACCAGGGCGAGGAACACCTGCTGGCCAGCCTGGCCGAGCACGTGCGCGAGTTCGCGCAGCCGGATGCCGGCACTCGTAAGTCGGCTAAAAAGGTGCTCGATTATCTAACCAAGCTTTATTTATTACCTGCTGCGGAAGGGTTGCCGGCCGCGTTTCTGCGCACAGCAGCTGACCGGCTTTACCCTGAATACACGGCCGTGCCGTGTTCCAGCCCCCCGAGTGCGCCCTTCGCGCCGCCACAGTTCCCGATGGCCGCATTTGCCTAGGTTGCTTATGGCTGGTCTGGCTGCTTGCCAGTAGCCCAACAACTGTTTTTCCGGGGCTTTTGCCGGTGTACCCCCGCGCCCTCCAGGTGTGGTTTGGGCGTGGCTGCTTTCGGGCTTCCCCTCTTCTTCTTATTGCTGATGCTCAGCCCTACCCTTTCGCTGCGAAAGGCTGGTTATTGGGCTTTCCAACCGTTTTTTTTCTGGATATGAAATCTTTCTATACCCGCCTGCTCCTGCTCGCGGCCATCGTCTTTTTGAGTGTGCCCGCCTGGGCGCAGTACACCGCTACCGGCACCGTGCTCGACCAGCAGAGCCGGCAGCCGCTGGTAGGAGCCGTGGTAATCGTGCCCGGCCAAACCACCTCGGTCGCGACTGATGCCGAAGGCCGTTTCTCGCTCAGTGCGCCCACCGAATTCCGCGCCGTGCGCGTGCAGCTGCTGGGCTACCGCCCGCAGGAAGTGGCCCTGAAAGCCGCCGGCACACCGCTGAGCATCAACCTGGAAGCTTCCAACACCGGCCTGAGCGAAGTGCAGGTGATTGGCTACGGCACGGGCACCGAGCGCAAGCTGCTGGAAACCCCGGCCGCGCTCAGCGTCGTGACCGAGCCGGATTTGCAGCGCAACAACACCCTTTTCCTTCAAAACGCCCTGAACCAGGTACCCGGCGTGCGCATGAACGTGCGCAGCGCGGCCTCGCAATCGAACCTGGTTATCCGGGGCATTGGCAGCACGTACGGGCGTTTCCCCATCCGGGGCATCAAGCTGTACCAGAACGGCATCCCGCTGTCGGAAGCCGATGGCACCACGTCGCTCGACGACCTCGACTACACCACGCTGGGACGCATTGAGGTGATTAAGGGGCCGGCTTCGACGATTTACGGGGCCACGCTGGGCGGCGTGGTGTCGTTTCAGACGCGCAAGGCCGCGCCCGGCACCACCCTGCAGCTGGGTACCACGGTGGGCGAGTACGGCCTGTTCCGCACGAACACCGGCATTGGCGTGGGCACCGACCAGGTGAACCTGCTGGTGAACTACGGCCACCAGGAAACCCGGGGCTTCCGCGACGCGCACAGCAACAGCCGCAAGGACTACGTGACGGTGGCCGGCGACTTCTACGTGAGCGATAAGCAGACGGTAAGCATTCTGGGCACCTACACCAACGTGCATGACAACTTCGCTGGCGAGCTCGACAGCACGGACTACGCCACGAATTACAGGAAAACGATACCCGCCTACATCAGCAAAGACGTGGGCGTGGATGCCGAGATTACCCGGCTGGGCCTGACGCATACGTACCGCTTCACGGGCAACTTCGCCAACACCACCAGCCTGTTCACCACCAATTCGTACACCCTGAACCCCACGGAGCCCAGCTTCGCGCACATTCAGCGCGGCAAGCGCGGCGTGCGTAGCGTGTTCACGTACGCGCCCACGCTGGGCAGCGTGCCGCTGCGCCTGGCGCTGGGCACCGAATACCTGGCCAACCAGGACAACAACAAGCGCTACACCATTTCGACGCTCGGCGTGGCCGGGGCCCTGGCCTCGGACCAGGAAGTGAAGTCGACGCAGACCAACACTTTCCTGCAGGCCGAAGCCAACGTGACGCCCCACACGACCCTAACGGCCGGCGTGAGCTACAACGTGGTGACTTACGACATCCAGGACCTGATTCCGAAAGTGGCCCCGGCCCAAAGCCTGACCGGCTACCGGCAGTTCAAGCCCACCTACACGCCGCGCGTGGCGGTGCTGCACTCCTTCAACGAGCAGGTGGCCGTGTTTGCGCAGTACAGCACGGGGTTTTCGCCCCCCGTGAGCAACCAGATTTCGCTGTCGACCGGCCCCATCAACCCCGACGTGAAACCCGAAACCAACGAAAACTTCGAAATTGGCTCGCGGGGGCACGTGCTGGGCAACCGGTTCGACTACGATGTGACGCTGTTTCGCATGCGCCTGAAAAATGGCCTCGTGTCGCAGACCAGCGGCGGCATAACCTCGTTCGTGAACTCGGGCGAGTCGCAGTACCAGGGCCTGGAGCTGGCGTTGTCGGGCAACCTGGTGCCTACTGAGGCCGCCGGCCAGCTGCGGCAGCTGCGCCCCTTCGTGCGCTACGCTTACACCGATGCCGAGTTCAAATCCTACCGGCTGGGGGCCAATGATTTCAGCAGCAAGCAGGTCACGGGCACATTCCACCACCTGTTCACGGGCGGCCTCGACGTGGATACCCGCGTCGGCGCCTACCTCAACCTGACGGCGCAGTACACCGACCGCACGCCAATGAGCGACAACAACGCCCGCTACGCGGCGGCCTACTGGCTGCTCAACAGCAAAATCGGGGTGCGCAACAAGCTGTTTGGCCACCTGGGCTACGATGTGTACGCCGGCCTCGACAACATCGCCGACGTGCGCTACGCGGCCCAGATAGCCCTGAACCAGGCCACGCCAGCCGGCAAGCCCACCTTCTACAACCCCGGCCTGCCGCGCAACTGGTACGCCGGCGCCAGCCTGAACTACACCTTTTAGAACGATTGTAGAGACGCGACCCATCGCGTCTCCGGGGCCGCGCCGCGCGGGTGTTGTTCAGTGTAAATCGTTCAACGCCAGGCGTTGTCCAGTGTGAATCGTTCAACGCCGAGACGCGATGGGTCGCGTCTCTACACCGTTCTATCAGACCACAATCCGATGAAGAAATTCCTTTATGCCACCGTGCTGCTGGCCGCCGTGGCTTGTAACCGCTTCAAAAACGAAGAAGCGGCCAGCACCCCGCCCGGCACCGAGCGCATTGTCTCGGTATCGAAGCAGCTGACGGAAATGATTTTCGCGCTGGGCGCGGAAAGCAAGCTTGTCGGGGTCGACTTGTCGAGCACGTTCCCGGCGGCGGCCAAGAAGCTGCCCACCGTGGGCTACCACCGTTTGCTTAATGCTGAGGGCATTGTTTCGCTGAAGCCCACCGTGGTGTACTCCGATGGCAACGTAGCCCCGGCGGCGGTGATGACGCAGCTGAGCGACGTGGGCATTCCCATCAAGGAATTTGCACCGAGCAAAACCATTCCCGAAACCTGCCAGCTGCTGCAGCAGCTCGGCGACCTGTTCGGCAAGCGCCCCCGGGCCGATTCGCTGGCTCACCAGCTAACGGCCGACATGCAGCTGGCCGCCACCAAAGCCGGGCAGTACCCCGCGCACCCGAAGGTGGTTATCATCCACTACGGCCTGCAAAAGAACATTTACCTGGCAATGGGCCAGCAGAGCACCGGCTCGCAGATGGTGGCCTGGGCCGGTGGGGTGAACTCGCTGAACGCCAGCGAGGGCATGAAGCCCATCAGCCCCGAGCTGATTGCCGAAGCCCAGCCCGACGTGATTCTGGCCACCGACTTCGGCTACGACCGGCAGGGCGGCCTGGAGAAGTTTAAGCAGCTGCCCGGCGTGGCCCTTACGCCCGCTGCCAAAAACAACCGCATCTACCGCGTCGAGGAGCACGACCTGGTGTACCTGGGCCCCCGCACTGGTCAGAACGTGCTGCACCTGCAGCAGCTGATTCATCAGAAGCCGTAATGGAATGTCGTCATACTAGAACGTCATGCAGAGCGCAGCGAAGCATCTCGCGGGCCACAGCTAATCTCAATCGATTGGTTTACTACTACAAGCGAGATGCTTCGCTGCGCTCTGCATGACGTTAACAAACTCACTTCGCCTTCGTGAAACCCTCTCCCCGCCGCGTACGCCTCTACTTCAGCATTCTAGCTGGGGCCTTGCTTGTGGCGCTGGTGCTCTCGGCGCGGCTGGGGGCGGTGGCGCTCACGTTTGCGGAAATAGGCCGTTTCCTCGGTGCCAGCCCCACTCCTACCGACCCAACGGCGGAGCTGCACCGGGCCGTGTTTTTCCAGATTCGGCTGCCGCGGGTGTTGCTGTGCGCGGCCGTGGGCGCGGCACTGGCCATGTCGGGCACGCTGATGCAGGCGCTGTTCCGCAACCCCATCGTAGAGCCGGGCCTGATTGGCACGTCGGCCGGGGCGGCGCTGGGCGCGGCGGTGATATTCGTGCTCGGCAACTCCCTGAGCTGGGCCAACGTGCCGATACTCGGGGCGCTGGTACTACCGGCCGCGGCCTTCGTGGGGGCGCTGGCGGCTACGGGGCTGGTGTACCGGCTATCGGCAACAGCGGGCCGGGGGCGCGTGCCGGTTACGTCGATGCTGCTGGCCGGCATCGCGGTGAATGCGCTGGCAGCCGGCGGCACGGGCTTCCTCTCCTACATTGCCCGCGACCCGCAGGCCCGCTCCATCACGTTCTGGAGCCTGGGCAGCTTTTCGAGTGCCGACTGGCCCTCGCTCTACCTTGTGGGCACGGTAACCACCGTGGGCGGGCTGCTAGCCCTGCGCTATGCCAACGCGCTGAACGCCCTGCAGCTGGGCGAAAACGAAGCCGAATACCTGGGCATTGACGTGCGCCGACTGCAAAACCGCGTGCTGCTGCTGAATACCCTGCTGGTGGCGGTGGCCACGGCCACGGTGGGCGTTATCGGGTTTGTGGGCCTGGTGGTACCCCACCTGCTGCGGCTGCTGCGCCTCACCGACAACCGCACGCTGCTGCTGGGCGCGGGCCTGCTCGGGGCGGTGCTGCTGGTAGTGTCCGACACGGTGGCGCGCACCATCATTGCGCCGGCCGAATTGCCGATTGGCGTGCTCACGGCGGTGGTGGGCGCGCCGGTGTTTCTGGGGCTGCTCTCGAAGCACCGCATTGCGGGCCTCAGTTAGCAGCGCTATTCGGAGTCATGCTGAGCGCAGTCGAAGCATCTTCACTGGAACACTAAATCTGATTAGTTGCGCGGTAGAGATGCTTCGACAAGCTCAGCATGACGTTCTGCTGCTTTTATTTCCTGAACAACTCACTCCCTGAACCGTGCTTCGTCTCGACCATGCTTCCTTCGCTGTTCAAGGCAAAACCCTGCTCCACGACGCCACGCTGGCTTGCCGTCCGGGCGAAGTAACGGTACTTCTTGGCCCCAACGGCGCGGGCAAAACCACACTGCTGCGCCTGCTGGCCGGCCTCTACGTGCCCACCGAGGGCCGCGTGCAGCTCGATGGGCAGGACCTGCACCACCTCAACCGCCTCACGCTGGCGCGGGCGCGGGCGGTGCTGTCGCAGGAAATTCACCTGGCGTTTCCGATGACGGTGGAAGACGTGGTGCTGATGGGCCGCTACCCGCACTACGGGCGCAGCACGCCGGCCCACGACCAGCGCATAGCCCAGCAGGCGCTGGCCACGCTGGGCCTAACGGCTTTTGCCGACCGCGACTACGCCACCCTGAGCGGTGGCGAGGCTCAGAAGGTGCAGATGGCGCGCGTGTTGGCCCAAATCTGGGAGCCGCCGACGGCGGGCAGCCGCGTGCTGCTGCTGGATGAGCCGGTGGCCAGTCTCGACATTCAGTACCAGCACCAGCTGCTGCAAGTGGCCCGGCTGCTGGCCCGCGAGCAGGCCATTGTCGTCACCATTCTGCACGACATCAACCTGGCCCTGGCCTACGCCGACCGACTGGTATTGCTGAAAAACGGACAGATACATTGCATTCTCGAACAGCCGTCTGCGCTGACGAATGAACTGCTGCGAGAAGTGTTTGAAGTGGATTTGCGGGTGATTACCAACCCGCTCACCCAGCAGCCGCTAGTGGTTTACGCCGGGCCGGCCGGGGAGACGGATTAGCTGGCTGTACGGGGTAGTGACGCATAATTGCGTCTCGTCGGCCACGCCATTAGTCAACCGTTCAAACGTTTTGTGCAGGCGTAAGTCATCAACGATGAGACGGAACTATGCGTTTCTACCCCGTTCAAACAACTTTTTAGCGCAGCTCCTGGCGGTCGAAGGCGGCCTGCAAATCGTCGCGCATGGCCTGGAAGCGGGCAATGGCGGCGGCCAGAAACTCGTCGTCGAGCAATTCGCGCACCTCGGCATCGGAGCCGGTGAGCAAGTCGAGTTCGGCCACCTTGTAGGTTTGTTCAAGGTTGCCTTGCTCCAACTTCAGCAGAAACTTGCCGTTCCAGGCCAGGAGCGTGATTTTGACGGCGGGATGGGGAATGTCGGCGACGTGGCGCATGAGGTAGGAAGGCCGGTTTGACAGCGGCGGCGAAGGTAATAAGACGGGTACTGGCACTGTGAGGCTTCAGCAAAATTAGGGCGTTGCTCAACCTAACGGCTTCCAGGCCGTAGATGTGCTTCCTGACGCCTATTAGCGCGGACAGGTGGCTGTCATCCCGCAAAAGAAGAGCTTCCTGCAATCGATTGGGGAAGCTTTTTTTTGCGCCATTCTTTGGGGTATCAGGGTTTGCGGGCCACCAGCTTCACCAGCCGCAGCTGCTGCTTCGTAAAATCAGCAGTGCCGATGGGCTCTTCGTAACGCACAATTTTCAGGCCTACGTCACCGTAGAGCTTTTTCAGCTCATCGGTTTTAAAGAACACGCGGTAGTCGCCGTCTACTACCTGTATTTTTTCGGTGGCATCCATGTGGAAGGCTTCAAGGACCACGATGCCGCCGGGTTTCAGGGCTTTTTGGACGCGGGCGGCGTAGTCGCGGCCACCGGCGTAGCTCAGCACGATGAGGTCCCACTTGTTGGTGCCCCAGTCGTATTTGGCCATGTCGGCCACCTCCGTGGTGAGGGATACGCCCAGGCTTTTGGCCCGGGTTTGGGCGTAGGCCAGGGCTTTTTCGGCCACGTCGACGCCCGTTACTTTCCAGCCCTGCTGGGCCAGGTAAATGGCGTTGCGGCCCTCGCCCATGTCGGCATCGAGGGCGGTGCCGGGCTTGAGGCCTTTCACGGTTTCGACTAGCAGGGTGTTGGGCTTTTCGTTGAGGGTGCGGGCCCGGGCCACCGAATCGGTCAGAATGTAGTTCCAGCGCACGCGGGTACGCTCGGCCAGCTGGCGCTTGTATTCGGCCTGCTGGGCGGCGGAGGGGTTGGCGGGCAGCACCGGCTCGGGGCCCAGGCCGGGAATGGGCGGCAGGCTGCGCTTGGCCGGTGCGGTCTGCTGAGCGTTGGTGACCAATACGAGCAGGAACAAACCGGCCGCCAGCAATAGCAAACGAGGGGCAATTGATTTCATAGCGGGCTCAGGGAAAGAATGTTTACTATAAACTTAGTCGATAAATAGCCTATTCCATATACTTTCCAACAGATGCCCCTTGCCAGCTATGCGGTGGCATTCCGTAATTTTCGCCCATGAACAAGCTCTTTCTTGGCGCGCTGGCGTTGCTCCCACTCGCGGCGGCCGCCCAAACTGCTCCCCCATCCGTCCTCACCCCCGAAAAGCTCTGGCAGTTGGGTCGCCTGGGCGAAATGGCCGTGTCGCCCGACGGTAAGACCGTGGCCTACACTGTGACCCGATACAGCCTGGCCGATAACAAGGGCAACGCCGACATCTGGACCGTGCCCGTGGCCGGTGGCACCCCTCGGAGACTTACCGACACGCCCAACTCGGAAAACACCCTGAACTGGCGGCCCGATGGCAAGCTGACGTTTATGTCGGGCGAAAGCGGCACCGACCAACTTTACGTGATGAGTGCCGACGGCACCGGCAAAGCCAAGCTCAGCGAATTCCCCGACCAGGGCCTGGCTAACCTGAAATATGCGCCCAAGGCAAACTTCATTCTCTACACCCAGGATGTGAAGTCGAGCCCCACTACGCTCGATATGTTCCCGGACTTGCCCAAGGCCGACGCCAAAATCATCGACGACCTCAACTACCGCCACTGGAACGTGTGGGACGACCACCTCGCCAGCCACGTCTTCTTTCAGGCGCTGAACGCCGACGGCAAGCCCGAAGGCTACGGCAAGGACCTGATGCCCGGCGAGAAGTTCGACTCACCCCTGATGCCCGACGGCGGCGCCGAGCAGCTGGCCTTTTCGCCCGACGGCTACCGCATTGCCTACACCAGCCGCAAGCTCACCGGCAAGGCTGAGGCCGAAAGCACGAACTCGGACATCTACCTCTACGACATCCACGACCAGAAAACCGTGAACCTGAGCGAGGGCCTGGGCGGCTACGACACCGAGCCCGGCTTCTCGCCCGACGGCCGGCAGGTAGCCTGGCTGAGCATGGCCACGCCCGGTTTCGAAAGCGACCGCAACGGCATCGTGGTGTACGATTTCGCCAGCAAGAAGCGCGTCGACATCACCAAAGGCTCGGAGCTGAGCGCGGCCAACGTACGCTGGAGCGCCGACGGCAAAACCATCTACTTCATGGCTGTTATTGCCGGCACCGAGCAACTATATTCACTGCCGAGCAAGGGCGGCAAAATCCGCCAGATTACCACCGGTGCGCAGAATTACAACGCCTTTGAGCTGGTGGGTAAGGACCAGGCCGTGGCCAACCGCACCACGCTGTCGGCCTTTGCCGACATCGTGCGGCTCGATTTGAAAACGGGCAAGGAAACGGCCCTTACCACCATCAACCAGCCGGAGCTGGCCGGCATCAAGCTGGGCAAGGTGGAAGACCGCCGCGTAACCACCACCGACAACAAGCAGATGCAGGTGTACGTGATTTACCCGCCCGATTTCGACCCGGCTAAAAAGTACCCCACGCTGCTCTATTGCCAGGGCGGGCCGCAGTCGCCCATCACCCAGAGCCAGAGCTACCGCTGGAATTTCCAGCTGATGGCGGCCAACGGCTACATCGTGGTGGCGCCCAACCGGCGCGGCCTGCCCGGCTTCGGCCGCGAGTGGAACGATGCCATTTCGGGCGACTGGGGCGGGCAAGCCATTCGCGACTACTTCTCGGCAATTGATGCCATCAGCAAGGAGCCGTTTGTGGACAAGGACCGCCGCGGCTGCGTGGGCGCCAGCTACGGCGGCTTCGCGGTGTACTACATCGCCGGCCACCACGAGGGCCGCTTCAAGACCTTTATTGCCCACGACGGCCTTTACAACCTCACCAGCTGGTACCCCAGCACCGAGGAAATATTCTTCGCCAAGCACGACATGGGCGGCGCGCCCTGGGATGTTACCCCGAGCAAATCCTACCAGGAATTCAACCCCCAGCTGTTCGCCAAAAACTGGGACACCCCCATCCTCGTCATCACCGGCGGCAAGGATTTTCGGGTGCCCGAGGGGCAGGCGATGGAGGCCTTCGGCACGGCGCAGCTGCGCGGCATTCCGAGTCGGTTTCTGTATTTGCCCAACGAAGGGCACTGGGTGCTGAAGCCGCAAAACGCCATCGTGTGGCAGCGCGTGTTTTTCGACTGGCTGGGCCGCACGCTGAAGCCCGACGGCGGCAAGGCGGCGAAATAGGGCGCTGGCTTGGTTGCAAAGTGCCCGGGCGGCGCCCCGGGCTGCGGGCCTGCTCCATTGCGCCTTGTCTTACTCTTCGGCAGCATTTCTACGTCGGGAAAGCTGTACCTTTCAGGAAGTCATTTTTCAGAAAAGGATAGAATTAGACTTTGCTATTATTTATTAGCCACCCCCGGGGTTTTGTGGGCGAACCTGCCTGCGGCGTCCAGCAGGCACTCCCTCGCTTTCCCTACCAACCGCAAAAATTTACCTGCCGGCCCATGGCAATTACTTTATGAAGGAAAGCGAAAAGCGTTACCGCCGGCTGATTGAAGCCAGCCAGGATTTGCTGGTGACTGTCGACGTGCAGGGCCACATCATTGATACCAACGAGGCCGCCGTGAAGCTGACCGGCGTGGACCGCGAGGCGCTGATGGGCTCGGATTTCTTCCGGTACTTCACGGAGCCGGCCGTGGTGCGGGCGATGTTTCAGGAGGTGATAGTGACCGGGGCGGTTACCAACGTGCCCTGCACGCTGCGCCACACCAACGGCACGCTCACGGAGGTGCTGTTTGAGGGCACGGTGAACAAGGACGACCACGGCCAGGCGCTGGGCGCGGTGCTGGTGGCCCGCGAAGTGGCCGAAAAGAACTGGGCCACCGAGCTGGGCATTGCCAACAAGGAGCTGGCCTTCCAGAATGACGAGAAGGAAAAGCGGGCCGACGAGCTCAGCATCGCCAACGAAGAGCTGGCTTTCCAGAACGACGAAAAGGAGAAGCGCGCCGCCGAGCTCAGCATTGCCAACGAGGAATTGGCCTACCAGAACGACGAGAAAGGCAAGCGCGCCGCCGAGCTGGGTATTGCCAACGAGGAGCTGGCCTACCAGAACGACGAGAAGGAAAAGCGGGCCGCCGAGCTCAGCATTGCCAACAAGGAGCTGGCGTTTCAGAATGATGAAAAAGAGAAGCGGGCGCAGGAATTAGGCGTCGCCAACAAGGAGCTGGCTTTCCAGAATGATGAGAAGGAAAAGCGGGCCCAGGAACTCAGTGTAGCAAATAAGGAGCTGGCTTTTCAAAACGATGAAAAAGAAAAGCGGGCGCAGGAGCTGAGCGTGGCCAACAAGGAGCTGGCTTTCCAGAATGATGAGAAGGAAAAGCGGGCCGCCGAGTTGGGTATTGCCAACGAAGAGCTGGCGTTTCAGAACAACGAGAAGGAAAAGCGGGCGCAGGAACTGAGCGTGGCCAATGAAGAGCTGGCCTACCAGAACGACGAGAAGGAAAAGCGCGCCGCCGAACTCAGCATTGCGAATACCGAGCTGGCCTTCCAGAACGACGAGAAGGAGAAGCGCGCGCAGGAGCTAAGCGTGGCCAACGAGGAGCTGGCGTTTCAGAACGATGAAAAGGAAAAGCGCGCCGCTGAACTGAGCATCGCCAACGAGGAGCTGGCTTTTCAGAACAATGAAAAGGAAAAGCGCGCCGCCGAGCTGAGCGTGGCCAACACCGAGCTGGCTTTCCAGAACGATGAAAAAGAAAAGCGGGCGCAGGAGCTGAGCGTGGCCAACGAGGAACTGGCCTACCAAAACGACGAAAAGGAAAAGCGCGCCGCCGAGCTCAGCATTGCGAATGCCGAGCTGGCCTTCCAAAACGATGAAAAAGAGAAGCGGGCGGCCGAGCTCAGCGTGGCCAATACCGAGTTGGCGTTTCAAAACGACGAGAAGGAGAAGCGGGCGCAGGAGCTGAGCGTGGCCAACATCGAGCTGGCCTTTCAGAACGACGAGAAGGAAAAGCGGGCGGCCGAGCTGGTGATTGCCAACAAGGAGCTGGCGTTCCAAAACGACGAGAAGGTGAAGCGCGCGGCCGAGCTGCGCATTGCCAACTATGCCCGCAGCCTGATTGAGGCCAGCCGCGACCCGCTGGTGACCATCAGCCCCGAAGGCAAGATTACGGACATGAACATGGCCACGGAGTACATCACCGGCATCGAGCGCGAGCAGCTGCTGGGCTCCGAGTTCTTCACGTATTTCACCGAGCCGCAGATGGCCCGCGAGGTGTACCAGGAGGTGTTTGCCAAGGGCACCGTGGCCGACTCGCCCCTGACGCTGCGCCACAAGGACGGCAAGCTGACCGACGTGCTGTTCAACGGCTCGGTGTACAAGAACGACGAAGGGCACGTGCTGGGCGTGGTGATTGTGGCCCGCGACGTAACCGACCAGAAACGCATTGCGACGGAGCTGACCGAGGCCAAAATCGCGGCCGAGCGCGCCACCGAGCTGGCCGAGGAAGCCCAGGCCAAAGCCGAAAGCGCCACCGAGATTGCCGAGGACGCCGTGAAGGCCAAGCAGCAGTTTTTGAGCAACATGAGCCACGAAATTCGCACGCCCATGAATGCCATCATCGGCTTCACGAAGGTGGTGCTGAAAACGGAGCTCACCGACAAGCAGCGCGAATACCTAACGGCCATCAAGCTGAGCGGCGACACGCTGATTGTGCTCATCAACGACATTCTGGACCTGGCCAAAGTGGACGCCGGCCGCATGACGTTCGAGCAGATTCCGTTCAAGCTCTCGGCCTCGGTGTCGGCGATGGTGCACTTGTTCGAAACCAAAATCCAGGAGAAAAACCTGGAGCTGGTGATGGAGTACGACGACCGGATTCCGGAAGTGCTGGTGGGCGACCCCGTGCGCCTGCACCAGATTATCCTGAACCTGGTGAGCAACGCGGTGAAATTCACCAGCGAAGGCAGCATCACGGTGGGCGTGCGCCTGCTGGTGCAGGACGCGGAAAAAGTCATTCTGGAGTTTGCCATCACCGACACCGGCATCGGCATCGAGCAATCGAAGCTGGGCACGGTGTTCGACAATTTCCAGCAGGCTACCAGCGGCACCAGCCGCCTGTACGGCGGCACCGGCCTGGGCCTGGCCATCGTGAAAAACCTGGTGGAGCCGCAGGGCGGTACCATCAACGTGCGAAGCCGGGTGGGCGCGGGCTCCACGTTCAGCTTCATCCTGAGCTTCAACAAAACCCTGGAAAAGGCCGACGCTGAAACCAACCTGAGCGTAGACCTCGAAACCGGTTTCCAGGACGTGAAAATTCTGGTGGTCGAAGACATTGCCCTCAACCAGCTGCTGATGAAGACGCTGCTGGAGGACTTCGGCTTTGCGATGGAAGTGGCCGGCAACGGCCAGATTGCCATCGAAAAGCTGGCCACCACGTCCTACGACATTGTGCTCATGGACCTGCAGATGCCGGTGATGAACGGGTTCGAAGCCACCGAGCACATCCGCAACGTGTTGAAGCTTACGGTGCCCATCATCGCCCTCACGGCCGACGTGACGACCGTGGACGTGGAGAAGTGCAAGGCCGTGGGCATGAACGACTACATCTCGAAGCCCATCGACGACAAGCTGCTCTACAGCAAAATCATCAAGTACCTGAAAAGCTCGGGCTACGAGAAGGAAGCCGTTGCGGAGGAAGCCGAAGCCCTGCCGACGGGCCCGGTTACCTGCGTCAACTTCGATTACCTGCGCCGCATCACCAAGAGCGACGCGCGCATGGCCGAGATGATTTACTTGTACCTGCAGGAGATTCCGCCGCTGGTGCAAACCATGAAAAAGGCCATTGAGGAAAACGCTTGGCCGGCCCTGAAACTGGCCACGCATTCCATCATTCCCACGTTCGCCACCATGGGCATCAACCCAGCGTTCGAGGGCAATGCCAAAGACCTGCAAGCCCTGGCCGGCATCCTCATCGCCGATGATTCCAGCGCCGAAGTCACCGCCGATAACCTGACCGAGGTGCGCCGCCTGTTCGAAAAAATTGAAACCGTGTGCGAGCTGGCCGCCGTCGAGCTGGAGGAGAAGCTGCAACGCCTGTCGCAAACGCTGCAACAGCCAGG
This sequence comes from Hymenobacter glaciei, assembly GCF_039539585.1. Taxonomy (NCBI): domain Bacteria; kingdom Pseudomonadati; phylum Bacteroidota; class Cytophagia; order Cytophagales; family Hymenobacteraceae; genus Hymenobacter; species Hymenobacter glaciei. The sequence goes on from NZ_BAABDK010000030.1 coordinate 46,297, forward strand.
AGCAAAAGGCTAGAAAATACACCAGACGGTCAGGTAGCAACTGGTCATGCAGAGCGCAGCGAAGCATCTCGCGTGTGGTAGTGACTCAATCGTTGTTGATTAGTGGCAGCACGCGAGATGCTTCGCTGCGCTCTGCATGACCGGCTGTGCTCGGCCTGGACCGGCTACCCAACAGCCGGTTTGGCCAGCACTTCGGTCACTTTGCCAATGTCGGCGCTCACTTTTTGCAGAAACGTAAGCTGCTCCAGCAGCGACCTATCGTTGGCAGCAGCGGGTGGGGCAGCGGCCTCGGCGGGCAGAAGCTCTACGTTGGGCGCCTCGGCCTGCGGGGCCATGCGGCTCAGGCTTTTGCCCAGGGCGGCCACCGCGCTGGTGAGAGCGCGGCGGCTTTCGGGCGTGAAGGGCGGCACGGCAGGCGCGGCCTCGCGCAGGGTGCCGGTGAGCGCGGCGATGTTGGAGGACAGAATGTGGTTCAGCACCACGAATTCGTGGGTTTTCTCGGGGTGATGCTGCTTGCTCCTGGGCTCGGTGAGCATGCGCTGGAAGGCGGCCGCCAGGTTGGCGCCGCTCACATACACGTTTTTGCGCAACAGCCGGTACTCGTGCGGCGGCAGGGGCCGCCCGGCCAGGCGGTTGGCCAGTTGGCGCAGGTAGGCCAGGTTGGCGCGCAGGGCGGCGGCCATGTAGTCGGTCAGCTGCTCCGATTCCCAGTTCGGAAACAGCAGCCAGCCGGCCCCCAAGGCAATGCCGCAGCCCACCAGCGTATCCAGAATACGCTCCTGGGCCACGCCCAGAAAGCTCAGCCCCAAAAACCGAAACATGAGGAGCAAATAGGCCGTGAGGAACACCACCGTGACCAGGTATTTGGTGCGCTGGAAGCTGTAGGCCACCACCATGAACCCCACGAGAATAACGAACCGGGCCTCCATCCAGGGCACGGCCCAGAGCACGGCCCCGCCCAGCACGCCCCCAGCCAGCGTGCCGAGGATGCGCTCGGTGTTGCGCTGCCGCGTGAGGCTGAAGCCGGGCTTGAGCATGATGGTAACGGTCATCAGAATCCAGTAGTTGTGCTGGCCGTGCCACAGGGTCTCGGCCACAATAAAGGCCACCAGGCAGGCCACCGTCATGCGCACGGCGTGGCGGAACACGGCCGAGCGCATGGTCAGGTTCTGGGCGAAAGTGCGCGCCTCGATTTCCTGGTGGGCCACGAAGCGGCCGTGCTCGGCAGCACGGCTGGCAGCAGGCTCGGCCGCGGTCAGGGCCTCGTCGAAGTAGCGGCGGATGTTGCCCACGCGCCGGATAATGTCGCGCAGATTCACCAGAATTTTCTTGAGCACTAGGGCGTGGCTGCCCAGCCCGGCTTCGGCATCCAGGGTGCCGATGCGGGCTTGCAGGCGCTCCCACTCGGCGGTGAGCCGGGGCCCGCTACCTTGGTAAGCGTGGTTGGCCTGAATGGCCACGCCGAGGTGGTCGAGCTCGGTGGCCACGTGCCGGATGAGGCGGGCCACGTCGGCGAGCACGCCGGTACTGGCAAATTCTTCGCGCACCGCCGAGTAGTCGTAGTAGCCCATGGTGATGCGCTCGTACAAATCGACGGTTTCGACGAAGGTGAGCACCAGGCGGCGGCCAGTGCTGGTGGTTTCGTTCACAATCTGGCGGGTGCGGAACAGGAAGTCGCGGGCAGCTTCCTGCTTCTCGTTCACCACCACCTGCTGGGCCACCAGCTGGCGGTAGTCGTCGTCGAGGTCGGTGCGGGGCTCGTAAAAGCGGGCTTTCAGCGCCAGAAAGCGGGCCAGGGCATGAATGCACTCGCCCAGCGCCTGCTGGGCCGGGCGGTAGGGTCGCACCTGGTAGGCCACCAGCGCGAGGCCCGCATACCAGAGGCCGCCCAGCACCAGCAGCCCCACGTGCAGCGGGGCCTCGGCCAGCGTGGGCGGGTGGGCCAGCAGCAGCACCGCATTCAGCAGGCCGGCGGTGCCCACGGCCCCGGCCCGGGCGCCCCACACTAGCAGCATGGTCAGCCCAAAGCTGAGCACGCCGATTTCGAGGGCCAGTGTCCAAACGCTGAGGGCGGCCACGCTGGTGAGCAGGGCCGTGAGGGCCAACACCGCCAGCGCGGCCAGCATGCCATTGCGCCGGTGGGCAGCCGGGCCGGGCGTGTCGGTCACGCTCATGCACACAGCCCCGGTCGAGATGGTGAGGCCCTCGGCAAAGTGCCCCGCTTGCCCCAGCAGCACCGCCGGCAGCAGAATCGACACCGTGATGCGCACGCCATCGGTGAAATTCTGGCCGGAGAAAAAGTAGCGAAGCTGGCGGGAGTGCTGGTTCATACAACAGGAATGGGAAACAGCTTTGTTAACGCACACACCCAGCTTTAGGGTTGGGCCGGGCGGCTACAGGGCCACCGGGCCGGCGGGCCGCTCCTCGTCGTAGGCCACCGAGTCCTGGTCGTCGTACACCGCCGTTTCCAGGTCGCCCACGCAATTCTCCAGCTGGGCTACTTCTTCTTCCTTCGCCGCCAGCTGCCGCTTCAGCGTGGCTATGTCGCGGGCCTGCTGCTGCTGGGTGGCTTCGAGCTGCGCAAGGCGGGCCTGGCCGGGCTGGCAGGCGGGCAGCGCGAGGGCTAAGGCCAACAAGCATAAGCTGCCGATGAGGCAGGGCAGATTGGGCCTCTGGGTTTTCATACTCCCAAAACTACGCACGTCCTACAGTCACGCAATGCCAGCGCTTGGGGTTATCGGCAGCAAAGCGAAGCTGCTGAGGGCTGCTGCGTCACCGTCGGCATACGCAAACACCTCCAAAAAGTCCAGCCGCCCATTTTTGATAAAAAGAACACTGCCCGCACCGTGCGACAGTTCGGGTGCCTCCACATCACTGCCGCCAAAAAACTGCTCCTCCGAAATGATTATGGGACTATCCGCCGGGACCGTGAGCGTGGTAAAAAAGCCGCAGCCACTGTATTCCCGCAGCGTTACCCGGCACTGACTGATTTGCGCAGTCAACGCCGGATTTTGATAGAACTCGGCGATATTCCGCAGCAACGCCGCTTCCATCGCATCGGGCAACGTATCGGTGGGGCCGGGCACTGATGCACGCATGGCAATGGGCTTTGTCAGGTGGTTTGGTTGCCCTTCACTACGGCCAGCAGCCAGTCCTCGCCGGCGCGGCCGAGGCGGTAAGCGCGCCGCCGGCCCGCCGGCACCAGTTCCACCAGCCCCGATTCGTGCAATTCGCGCCAGGCGCGGGTGAGACTGGCCGGGGCCAGGCCCAGCGCCTCCACCAAAAAAGCATCGGTACTGTACTGCTCCGGCACGGCCAGAAACCGGTGGCAGATGATGGCCAGCGTGCGCTGGCGGCGTGGGTCGCGTTGGCCCAGGCGCTGGCGCAAGGCCCCGCGCAGGCGCTCCTGCACGCTGGCCGCATCGAGGCGCAGCGGCTCGGGCACGCGGGGCTCGTCGCGGGTGAGCACGCGATGCTCGAAAGCGGCCAGCGCCGCAGCTTCGGAAGAACTATCGGGACTCATATCGGGCAGGAATAGGGCGCACGGGTGCGTCGTGGAGTTTCCACAACGGCCACGCTAGAGCGGTTTCGTGGTCAGTGTACAGGTTGAACGATGTAGGGGCGGGGTCGTACCCGGCAGGGCTTGCCCCCGCCCGTCGTTGAACGAAACCGGTCAACGGGCGTCAACGTCCGGGCGGGGGCAAGCCCCGCCCCTACATCCACTGACTCCGAAACGGCTCTAGTTACGCCGCGGCGCAAGGTATTCAATTCCTTGATATCAATCATCACACTCCCGATATAACTCATCGCGGTGCTGACATCAATCATAGCACAAACAACACCACTCTTTGCTCATCCAATACCACGCATTATTTTCACGAACCAAATCAGTGCATCGAAACCATCAGTCATTGCTACGCTGGTACCAATCATTGCTATCGCAGCCCAAATCATCGCATCAATAGCGTCAATCATAGCATGCTCAACAGCAAGCATTGTATTGCCAATACCAATCACCCCCTGGGCAACCAGCATTGGCGCGCCTGGCCAACGGTGCGGTTGCTTTGGAAACTGGTTCCAAACAACCATTGATGCGGGCGGCAACCCCTAAGCCGGCGCCAGGCCGCTGTTGGCGGGCCCGTTCAGCAGCTCGCCCAGCGCCGTGAAGCGCGAACCGTGACAGGGGCAATCCCAGCTTTTTTCGAGGTTGTTCCAGTGCACCACGCAGCCCAGGTGCGGGCAAATGGCCGAACACTCGTGCGTGGCCCCCTGGCTGTCTTTGTACACCGCCACTTTGCTGAGGCCACGGCGCAACACGGCGCCCTCGCCGGCGGCAATCTCGTCGGTGGTCTTCACGTCGCCGCCCGTCAGCAGTTCGACGTATTCAAGGGCTACGTTCACGTTCTCCCGGATGAACTCCTGGGCACTTTCGCGCTTCAGGGTGATGCGGCGGGGGTCGTATAGCTCGGTCCAGGGGTTGGGGCGGCCCTGCACGAGGTCGGCAATCAGCTGCGCGCCCAGCGTGCTGTGGGTCATGCCGTGGCCCGAGTCGCCGGTGATGATGAACACGTTGTCGGAATCGAGCGGGTTGCGGCCGGCAAAGGCCAGCCCGTCCTGCGGCTCCATTACCTGCCCCGACCAGCGGTACTCGAAGTCGCGCACCGCCGGGAAGCGGGTGCGGGTCCACTCTTCCAGGCAGCGCAGGCGGGCTTCGGGGTGGTCGTCCTGGCCGGTCTTGTGGTCTTCGCCGCCCACAATCAGCAGGTCGTAATCGGTCTGGCCACCGCGCGGCCCGGCGGGCACTTCCTGCAGGCGCACGTAGTGGTAAGGGTCGGCCGTGTCCCAGTACAGGGCCTTTGTGATGCTGCCCTTGGGCACGCGGGCGGCCACCACGTAGGTGCGATAAGCCGCCTGCTTGGTGTGCATCACCACCCGGTCGTTGAAAGGAGTGTTGGTAGCTACTACTATGGCTTTGGTCGCCGTGGCAACATGGCCCGCTGCCGTAACCACCCGGGACTCTGAGCCGCCGTGTACTTCCTCAACGTGGGTGTGAGTGCAGATGCGGCCGCCCTGCCGCACGATGGCGGCGGCCAGGCCAGCGAGGTATTTCAGGATGTGAAACTGCCCTTGCTGGGGCCAGCGCAGGCATTCGCCGGGTTCGAAGCCGGTGGTGCCGGCTTCCGACAGGTGCTCTACCTGCGTAAGGCCGGCCCGGTGCGCGGCAGCCAGCTCGTCGCTCAGCTCCTGGCTTTTGCCGTTTTTGGGCAGAAACAGGTAGCCGTCGAGCCGGGTGAAGTCGCAGTCGATTTTCTCTTTGGCCACGATGCCTTCGATGGTGGCGATGGCGACCGTGTGGCTGTCGGCGGCCAGGCGCGCACCTTGCTGCCCAAACAGGTTTTCGAGGGTGGTGTACCGGTCGTCCAGGGCATTGGAGAGGTGGGCCGTGGTGCGGCCTGACTCGCCGCTGGCAACCTCGCCGTCTTCCAACACCAGCGCTTTCACCCCCTCGCGGCCCAGCAAGTAGGCGGTGGTGAGGCCAGCAATACCTGCGCCCACAATTACCACATCGGCGGTTGTATGCTCGCTAAGCGGGGCGAACGTGGGCAGAGCGGGCGCGGTACCAAACCAGGAAGTAGCCGTGAGACCTGAAGTGCGGGCGGGGTTGGGAAGGTGCGTAGGCATAGGAGCGGAAGTTGAGTGCGTGCTCTCCACCTACGCCCGGCCGAGCTTTTCCGTTAGGTCGAGCTTATTTCCGCAGTGGCGGCCGCGGCCGGTCATCTCTGCTCCTTTAAAGCGGTTTCGTGGTCAGTATACATGCTAAACGATGTAGGGGCGGGGCTTGCCCCCGCCCGTCGTTGAACGGAACCGGTCAACGGGCCTCAACGTCCGGGCGGGGGCAAGCCCTGCCGGGTACGACCCCGCCCCTACATCCACTAACTCCGAAACTGCTCTAGTACAGCACATCCTTCACGGCCTTCACCTTGGGCGGCAGCTCGGTTTCCTGCAGCAGCTCGCGGATATCGATTTCGATATTGCGGCAGATGGACGACATGGGCACGTCGTAGATGTCGTTTTCGAAGGGGTTTTCGCTGGTGTGGCCCACTACCTCAATCACGTTGAACACCCACGACACCAGCGCTGAAAACGGCACCATCAGCCACACGTGGTACTGGCCCAGGGCCGCGCGGCTGTCGAACTCCTCCACCAGCCCCAGCGGCAGAATAGCGGCAAACACCCACACGAACACGAAGCTGAAAAACGCAAACTGCCGCGGAAACGGCGTGTTTTTGATGCGCTCGCAGCCGCCCTGCGCGTTCAGCAGGTCCTGAATCGTCTGCATCATGGCCACCTGCCGAAACTCGCTGAGCAAGCCGCGCTGCTCCAGCTCGCGCAGCTCCACGCTCTGGCGGCGCAGCAGGTGGGTAGGCGGGTTGCTGAGCGACTTGGCCTCGGCCGCTTCGGCCGAAGGAAGAAAAGGGGCCACCTCGGTATCCCAGAGCTCGGCGGTTTGGCGGCGCAGGTGCAGGCGCAGGGCGTTGCACCAGGCTATCTGGCGGTAGAGCAGGCGGCGGTGGATGTCGGTCAGTTCGGCGGGGCTGGGTCCGGCCACGCCCGCCGGCTGCACAAAGTCAAACGTACGAATAGCCCATACCCGGCTCACGTTCACAATGCTGCCCCACAGCTGCCGGCCCTCCCAGAACCGGTCGTAGGAGCCGTTGCTCTTGAAGCCGATGTAGAACGCTACCGCCGTACCCAGCAGCGCCACCGGCTGCCACGGAATATCGAGCACATGCACGTTGAGCGGCCCGTAGAGCATGCACACAAACGTGTTGTAAAGAAAGAAAACGAGGAGGCTGCGGCGCGTGAGTTGCCACACCACGCTTAAGCGCAGGTTTTTGCGAACGTACATAAGTGCCCTAAACCTGCTGCAGCGCCGGGGAGTTACGCCAAAGCCATTAAAATGACGTTAATAACGCAACCTGCCCTAGCCTTTCAGAGCAGCAATGCACTTGAGCTCGATGGCAATGGGCGTGGGCAGGCAATTGATTTCGAGGGTGGTGCGGCAGGGCTGCGCCGTGGCGAAGTACTCGGCGTAGAGGCGGTTGTAAGTAGGGAAGTCATCCTTCATGTTGGTGAGAAAGACGGTTACATCCACCAAATCGTCCCAGTCGGCCCCGGCTTCTTCCAGGATGTAGCGCACGTTCTGGAACACGGCCCGGCACTGGCTTTCGAAGTCGTAGCGCACCACGCCGCCGTCGGCATCGAGCTCCACACCGGGAATGGCAGGCTGGCCACGCTGGCGCGGCCCCACCCCCGATAGAAACAGGAGGTTGCCGACGCGGCGGGTGTACGGGTAGGCTCCCACGGGTTCGGGAGCGCGGCTTTCGGTGGTCATGCGGTTGGTGGAAGTTGGCGGAAAATGAAGTATTCAGCGTCAAATAACGTCATCCTGACGAGAGAGGAAACTACCGCCGTGGTGAGCTGACGTTATTTGCAAAGCGGCGCGGCACTATTTTGGGTAGGCCGGGCTTGTTTTAGTTTAGTACGTCATGCAGAGCGCAGCGAAGCATCTCGCATGGCACCAGTAATCCAATTGTTGAAAAAATTAGTGGCTGCTGGCAAGATGCTTCGCTGCGCTCTGCATGACGTTCTTCTGCCGGATTTTCTTCTTACCACAGCACTTCTCAAAACCCTTCTACGCATGAAATCCTCGTCCCTCCTGCTGCTCAGCGGCCTTAGTTTATTCAGCATCAGCTTTTCGGCGCAAGCCCAGAAACGCAAAATGCCGCCCAAGCCCTCGGCAACGGAGGTGTACGACTCGGTGGGCCAGCCTGCCGTGCCGCTGGGCGGCACCGAGAAATACGCCCAATTCCTGGCCGACCACCAGAAGTACCCCGCCGCCGCCATGCAGCGCGGGGCCCAGGGTACCGTGAAGGTGAGCTTTGTGATAGAGAAAACCGGTACTGTGAACGAGGTGAAGGTGGAAAGCCCAGTCGCGCCCGAACTCGATGCCGAGGCCATTCGCCTCATCAAAAGCGGCCCGCATTGGACGCCCGCCAAAAACCACGGCCTGGTAGTGCGCCAGCGCGTGGTGGTGCCCGTGTCGTTTGTGATGTCGCCGGGTTCGACGGTGGTGCGCTCGGGCAAGGACCAGCCCATCACCACGTCAGCGGCCGACATTGCCGCCTCGGCCAACCCCAACCGTCCCGCCGTGGTGGCCCCCGACCGTCCCACTCAACCCGTGGGCGGCAACCAGGTCTTTTTCGACTGGGTTGAGAAAAACCAGAAATACCCACTCCTGGCCCGTCAGCGTAAGATTCAGGGCAAGGTCATCATGGAATTCGTGGTGCAGGCCGATGGCAGCCTGACCGATGCGCGCATCGTGAAGCGCCTGGGCTCGGGCCTCGATGAAGAAGCCCTGCGCCTCATCAAGACCGCCCCGAAATGGGAGCCGGCCATGTTTCAGGGCAAGCCGATAAAGCAAAAGATGGTTTTGCCGGTTCTGTTCCAGTTGTAGCTTTTACCCGCTAAAAATCCCCTCCCAGCTAAGAGGGGATTTTTTACTCCCTTTCTGCCCCGCCCATGCTTTCCGCCTGCTCCCTTTCTGCTGCTGTGAAACCCGCCATTGCCACTGGCCCCCCTGCCCAAATCTGGCCCCACCAGGTACGGTACCGCGAGGGCGCCCAAGCACTGGCGCAGGACTTGTTTGATGCCCTCGATGAAGAACTGAAGCCGTTTGTGCTGCTGCTGGCCTTGCCCGTCGATGATAGCCTACCCGCCCGCTGCCTCGAACCCGAAGACTGCGGCCTGCCCGCCGACGCGTTTTCTGACGTGGTGGCCCGGGGCCGCGTGCGCCAGCTCACCACGCCCTGGCCCTTTCCCGACCGCGACGACGTGACGGCCGCCAGTATCCGGCGCAAGCACCAGGGCATCGGCATTCGCGACACCGTGCAGGAGACCCTCGATGCCCTTGATGAGCAGGGATATTACCAGCACTTTACCGGCTGGCCAGTAGAAATAAACGGCTACTTCGTGACGACGGTGCTGCGCCTGCTGCGTAAGCCGCTGCGGGCCTACCCCTCGTTGCAGCCCGCCCGCTACTACACCGATGGCAAGCCGCTGGCGCCGTCGCTGCTGCTGGCGGCCATGTACCGCTTCAACGAGGAAGGCGTGAAGGCCCTGAGTGAGCCCGAGCCGGGGGCCAGCATTTTTGTGCGGCCCCGCGAAAGCGAAGAGCTGCTGCGCGCCGCCGGCAAAACCTTCCTCGACACGCCCGCCCAAGCGCTGGGCCTCGACCCGGCCACCACCAAGCTGTTTGCCACCTGCAACACCATCAGCAGCCTGCGCTACGAAGGAGCCGAGGGCGTGGGCAAGCTGCTGCTGGCCCGGCGCGGCCACCCCAACATCGAGGAGGTTTTCGCCCTCACCTGCCCGACCGAGCTCACGGACTACCGCGCCGTGCGCAAGCTGCTGGAGATGGCCACGCCCGACGTGCACCTGCTCTCAGATGGCGAGAATGTGTACGCCCTGGGCCGCCAGGTGGGCCACTACGATGCCGTCCGCGAAGATTTGTTCGTCATCAACTTCGTTACGCACTACGCCTGGGAGCTGCAGCACGCCACCCACGTGCTCATGCGCTCGCACTACGGCCTGCCCGGGCTGCCGCGCCCGCGCCTCAGCCGCACCACGTTCCGCAAGGCCCTCAAGCGCACCTTCGCCCTCACCGACGCGCCCAAAGTCGAGCGCCTCTGGGACGTGGTGCTCGAAGCCAGCCGCCAGAAGCACGGCACGCTCCTCGTCATCACCACCGAGGCGCTGGCCGAAGCCGACCGGCTCAAGCTGCAGTGCACCCTCATCGAGCCCGTACCGCTCACGCCGCTCATCACCCGCCTCGTCACCAGCATCGACGGGGCCGTGCTGCTCGACCCCGAAGGCTTTTGCTACTCCATTGGCGTCATTCTGGATGGCCGCGCCTCGGGCCGGGGCGATGGCACCCGCGGTGCCCGCTACAACTCGGCCCTACGCTACATCGAAAGCTCGGCCTACCCCTGCCTGGCCGTAGTCGTAAGCGAAGACGGCATGGTTGACGTGCTGACTTCGGTGCGGGAATAAGCGACGTGAGAAGTAAGCCGCCGAGGCTGAATTTTAGGTAGGGCATTCCGGATTTTCTACACGTCATTTGAGAAAATAACCTACTCCAAACCTCGCGCCTTATGCTGCCTCCGCGCTTCCTCTTGCTGCTGGCCTGCGGGCTGCTGCTTACGGCACCCAGCCCGGCCCAAACTCGCTACCCTACGCCGGTAGAAGGCGATTTTACGCTCCCGCGGTTTCAATTTGCTAGCGGCGAAACCCTTCCCGCGCTCAACGTGCACTACACCACGGTGGGGCAGCCCCGCAAGGACGGCAAGGGCCGTATCAACAACGCGGTGGTCATCATGCACGGCACCACGGGCGCGGGCGCCAATTTCCTGGGCGAGCAGTTTGCCGGCCACTTGTTCGGGCCCGGTCAGCTGCTGGACGCAGCCAAATATTACATCATCCTGCCCGATGCCATCGGCCACGGCAAGTCCAGCAGGCCAAGCAACGGCCTGCGCATGCAGTTTCCGAAGTACACCTACGACGACATGGTGACGGCCAACCACCGCCTGCTCACCGAAAAGCTTGGCGTGGCCCACGCCCGCCTGGTGATGGGCACCTCCATGGGCGGCATGGAAACGTGGGTGTGGGGCTACCGATACCCCGATTTCATGGATGCCCTGATGCCGCTGGCCAGCCTGCCTGTGGAAATAGCGGGCCGCAACCGGATGCTGCGCAAAATGGCCATCGACCTGATTGAGATGGACCCTGAGTGGAAAGGCGGCGCCTACACCACCGAACCAAAAACCGGCCTTACCGGCGCCATTTCCTCGCTCATCTTCATGACCAGCAGCCCCAAGCAGATGCAAAAGGCCGCCCCCACCCGCGAGCTGGCCGAAGCCGCACTGGCCAAAACCGAAGCCCGCTTCTTTGGCTCGCTCGATGCCAATGACATGATTTACCAGTTCGATGCTTCGCGTGACTACAACCCCGCGCCGCACCTGGCGGCCATCAAAGCCCCGCTGTTTGCTATCAACTCAGCCGACGACCAGGTGAACCCGCCTGAACTCGGCATTCTGGAAACCGAAATCAAAAAGGTGAACAAGGGCCGCTACATCCTGCTGCCCATCACCGACCTCACCACCGGCCACGGCACCCATTCCAACCCCGCCATTTGGGGCCAGTACCTGCAGGAGCTACTATCCTTGTCGGAGAAATCCAAACTTTAACTATCGGCGCTAGCCAAACCCGCACCGCTCCTGTGCTGAGGCTATTTGCCGGCCGCGGGCAAGGCGGGAAAGCGGGCTGGCGCTTTGCGGTGGTGCGTAGCCTGCTCGTAGGCAAAGGCGTACTTTATGAGGGTCGGTTCGTCGAAGGAGCGGCCGAGAAACTGCAGGCCCGCCGGCAGGTTATCGTAGGTGAAGCCCATGGGCACGGTGAAGGCTGGCTGGCCGGTATGCGGGGCAATGAGTTGGCTGTTGTCGCCCTTGTAGCCCTTAAAATCACCGATTTTGGCGGGCGGGTTGTTCCAGGTGGGGTACACCAGGGCACCCACGCGGTAGCGGTCCATCACGGCCGTTACGGCGTTGCGGAAGGCGATGCGGCGTGGGTCGGTATACGCTTCGCCGCAGCCGGCCGCGTCGGAGCCGGGCGCCTGGCCGTGGGCCAATTCATCCTGTAGGTTCTCTTTGATATAGGCCGAATATTTGCCCGAAGCCAACACCTGGTCGATGTTCTTCACGGGCGCATCCGGGCCCAGCGCGGCCAGGTAGGCATTCACATCGTGCTTAAACACCGAGCACCACTGGTTTTGGCTCACCGTGGTAAAATCGGGCACTTCCACGTCTATTACCTCGGCGCCGGCTTTGCGGAGGTCGGCCACTGCCTGCTCAAACAATGCCTTTACCTGCGGGTCGGGCTTGCGCTCGCTCAGGGTGCGCAATACGCCAATTCGGGCGCCCTGCAGGCCTTTTTTGTTCAGAAACTGGCGGTAGCCGCCGGCCGGAATTTTGCCCGCGCCGTAGGCGGTGAGTGGGTCGGCGGGGTCGGGGCCAGTGGCCAGCGCATCCAGCACGCGGGTGGCATCGGCCACGGAGCGGGTCATGGGGCCGCCGGTGTCGTTGCGTAAATAAAGCGGCGTGATGCCAGCCCGGCTCAGCAGCCCCAGCGTGGGCCGGAAGCCCACCAGCGCATTGTGCGACGACGGCCCGCGAATGGAATTGCCCGTGTCGGTGCCCAGGCCCACGGTACCCAGGCTGGCGGCCACGGCCGCGGCCGTACCTCCGCTGGAGCCCGCCGGTACGTGGTCGAGGTTGTAGGGATTGCGCGTTTCGCCAGCGATGGAACTGATGGTGACCATGGGGCTGAACGCCCATTCGGCCATGTTCGACTTGGCCAGCACAATGGCGCCGGCGGCTTTAAGGGCCTTCACCATGGTGGCATCGGTGCGCGGCACCGAGCCTTTGAGTGCCAGCGAGCCGGCCGTGGTTTGCAGGCCGGCCGTGTTGTAATTGTCTTTCACAATTACGGGGATGCAGTGCAGCGACCGCATCTGGCCCGTGCGGCGGTACTCGGCATCCAATTCCCGGGCCGTTGTCAGCGCTTCGGGGTTGCTGACGATGATGGCATTAAGCCGCGTGGGCTGGTCGTAGGCCGCAATGCGCGCTTGGTAGGCCGTCACCACCTGCTCGCAGTTGCAGTCGCCCCGTTTCAGCGCGGCCTGGATGTCGTCAATCGAAGCTTCAGCTACTTCAAAATGCCGGGCCGTGGCGGTGCTTTGGTCGTGGCGGGCGCGGTTGCAGCCGCTGCCCAGCAGCCCGCTGACAAGCAGTAAAATCAGGAAACGGAACGGAATAAACTGGCGCATACGGCACGGCACGGGAAGTGATGGGCCGAATGTAAACCGTATTTTCTCCGCCAGCCACTACCAGAGCGGTAGTTCAAGCGGCTACTTCTTGGCCCGAAACGACCACGTGAGTTTGAACACGGCTACCACGTCGCCAGCTTCGTCGAGGCCAGTGCTGGTGCATACCACCGTGCGGCCTTCGCCAGTAGCACGGCTCTCGGCCACGGCTTGAGCAATGAGGGCGCCGTCGGGGCAGGTGAAGGTGATGAGGCCCACGGCTTTCTTGGTGAAGTCGCCCTGAATGCCGGTTACCAGCATCGAAACCGGGCCACCAGTCTGCACATGCATCATGGCCTGAATGCCGCTAGCCAACTCAGCCGCCATGGCCAAACAGGCGAAGTAGAGGCTGCGAAACGGGTTTTGCGTGAGGTATTTGTAGCGAATGGTAACCGCGGCCAGCTCCGGCGTGAGCTGCGTGAGGCGCAGGCCGGCCAGCCAGGCCATGGGGAGCTTTTGCAGCATAAAGAGCCGCAGCTTCATCGGGTTCAGCACCTGGCGGCGGAAGGCGGCGGCTTGTGGGGTGTCGGCAGTGGTTGGGCTCATGAAGCGAAGATAGGAATTGTTAGGCTTGCCTAACTCTTCTTATCCAGCACCAACACTACCTTATTCCAGTTAGCAGCGGCATTTACCACGGCGCGGAAGGCCTCGAAATCCGACTTGGGCCAGCGCAGCTGGCGGTAGTTCTCGGCCACGGTTACGGTGATGGTCTGGCCATTCTGCACGTACGACGAGCGGAAGTCAAAATCGGGCTTGGCGGCATCAGCGCCGGCTTTCACATCCACGTTCAGGTCCTGGAGGTTGCGTACCGAGTAGCCGGCCGGCACATCGAAACGAATGGTACGCAAGAAGCTGTGGTTGTTGTCGTTTTCCACGTCGAACTGCCGCTCCTCCTTCTGGTAGAGCTCGGTTTGGGGGCCCAGCAGCGTGCCGATTTTGAACAGGTAGCGCGGCCCGGCTTTGTCGAGCAGTGCGGACGACTCCATCTGGCCTTCCACAATGAAAGGCTTGTCGAGCGGGCTGATGTCACGTTCTACGTTGCGCACTTCCAGCTTCTGGAAGTTGGTGGCATCGGGCACCACGGACTTTTGCATGCCCTGCAGTAGCTCGGTGCGCTTGGCTTCCGGAATCATCGACCAGAAAGGCTGAATTTCGGCCGCCGGGTAGCCGGCCAGCGTCTGGCGCAACCGGATGGTGCTATTGCTCAAGTCGGACGCGAAGGTCACGGTGGCATCAATGTCCTGCGAGCTCTTGTCGGCGCCAAGGGCCGGAATGTCCTTCACCTTGCCCACGGCCGACTCGGTATTGCCCAGCTTAATGCCTTTGATGAACAAGCCGGTACCGCCCGTCCAGTCGGCTGGCAGCATGCCGTAGCGGTAGTCGGGCCGGCCGGGGGCCATGTACAGCCCGGTTGCCGGAAAGTAGAAGGCAAAGTGGTCAAGGTAGTTCCAGGTATCGAAGGTGCCGTCGAACGGTACGGCTTCGCGGCTGCTGGTTACCACTACCTCAAACTCAATTTCCATGGCGCGATACAGCGCGGCCAGCAGGTGGCTGAAGCCAGCCTCCGGGGCGTTGTGGGTGGCCACCACCTGCTCGAGGTTGCCGCTCGCGCCTTCTTCGAGGTTGAAATTCAGCTTCACGTAGTTTTCGGCGGCCCGAATGCGCTCGGCCAGCGGTAGCACGCGCACGGGCACGGTGGTTAGCTTGCTGGCGGTAAGCACCTTGGTCACAGCCTTGGCTTCGTCCTTGGTCAGGTTGTGCACGCTGCGGTACACAAACTGGCTGGCATCGGCCCAGGTAAACTGGCGCACCTGGCCCTTGTTGGCCATGTAGGCCAGCTTGTACTCGACGCGCATGCGCTGGGCTTTCACGTTGGCAAAGGCCTCGTTGCGCAGGCCAGCCACGTTGTCGAGGTGCAGGCGCAGGGCGCGGCGGTCGGCCATAGTGGTGTCGGGCGTCATGGCCGGGCCGTGGTACACGCGGGCCTCGAAGGTGAGGGCCTGGGGCGAAATCAGCTCAAACGTGACGTCGTGGGCCGGCGTGTCGCTCTGCAGCACCTCGCTGCCGAAGTGGTTCACGTTGCGCTCGCGGGTGTAGAAGTATTCGATTTCGGAGCCCTTCTCCACGCCATCCACGGCAAACACGCGGAAGCCGCGGCCGCCCTCCTGGTCCTTCAGCTCCTTCATGTCGGTGGCCTTCACTTCTCGCACCTCGCCGCGCGGGCTGATGGTGCGCGCCTTGATGTCGACCGGCACGCCCGACGCCAGCACCGGCACCACAATCTTGTTGTAGTTCTCGATGCCGTCCGAGGTGTTCACCCGCACAATGCGGTGCTCGGTGGCAAACAGGCGCACGTCCTTGCTGGTTTTATCGAAGTAATATTCCAGGCTGGTGAAATCGCGCAACAGCACGGCCGGCAGTTGGGCCTCGGCCGCCGAAACGGGCAGGCGCTGGTGGCGCTTGGTGTCCCAGTTGTAGCCGACGTGCACGAGGTCGGGCGGCAGGGTTTGGGCCGACAGGGAAATGGTTGTCAGCAGAAAAACGGCGAGGAAAGGAAGGCGCATGAGTGGGTGTGGGTAGTTGGAAGAGAAGCTAACGACGAAAGAACGTCATGCTGAGCGCAGCCGAATCATCTCGCGTGTGGTAGCATTCCTTGTAACCAACGATTGAATTAGTGATGGCACGCGAGATGCTTCGGCTGCGCTCAGCATGACGTTCTGAAAAGCGCCATGAGAAACCCTATATTTTCTTTTTCTTCAGAATCACCACCTCGCGGTAGGCGCTGCCGAGCTTGTTCACTACCGCGTTCCAGTTGCCGAATTGCTTGGGCTGGAGCAGCAGGTAGTTCACGTACACCTCACGGTCCTGAATGATTTTGTTGCCCTGCCGCTCGTAGCTCACCTTAAAGCCGAGGGCGTCGCCCTGGGCCTGCACGGTGGGCGGCAGGTAGCTTACCTCGTAGCCGGCCGGCACCACCAGTTCGGTGCGGGTGTGGTCGGTGTGGGCAAACTCGTTGTAGCGGGGCAGCTTGCGGGTAGTCGAGTCGATGCGGTCGGTGGCGTAGGGCCGCTCCAGGCTCAGGTTGATGTATACCTCGTCGTCGACCTGCTGCACGTAGTCCTGCAGGCGGTAGTCGTAGCTGATGTTCAGCGGCTGGTCGCGGGCGTCGAGGTTGGCAATGCTGTACTTGTCGACGAAGAACTTGTTGTTGCCGCGCTCCAGCAGCGCCTTGATGTACTTGGGCTCGTCGGTGCGGTCCAGGCCATCGAGGCCGTAGCTCTGGTTCACTTTGGAGTAGCCAGCTATGCTGAGCTTGCCCGAGCCGCGCAGCATGGTGCCTTCCAGCGTCAGCACCGAAGCATCATCGACTCCGCTGCGGCCCTTGTCCATGGCCGGAATATCCACCACGCGGCTGTTTTTGGGGTCGAGGCCCAACAAGCCTTCCTTGCCCTGAATCATGGCCGAAGGCATGCCGTAGGGCGTGTGCTTGCTGGTGGCATCGAGGAACACATACTTGCCGGGCGTGGGTTCGTAGGTGGCAATCATGTGGTTATCAACGCCGGGTGTGGCCAGCTCGCCGTACTTGTAGGGCAGGTCGCGGGTGCCCACCCAGGTCAGGTAAGCGGTTTTCACGCCAGCCAGGTGCAGCATCTCGTTGGTGAGGTTGGCCATGTCTTTGCAGTCGCCGTAGCGGCGCGCATACACCAAGCCGGCATCGTGCGGAATGAAGCCGCGCAGGCCCTGCTCGAAGGCGATATACTTCACGTTGTCCTGTACCCAGTAGTATACGCGGCGCACTTTTTCCTCTTCGGTCGTGGCCCCGGCCACCAGCGAATCGACGCGGTGCTGCAGGCCCGGGCTGGGCTGCCGGTCGATGCGGCGCACGAAGTCGGCATACATGTCGTACAGCTCCGGCACGCCCGACAACAGCTTGCGGGCCTGGCCGTTCACGGACGCTTCCTGCACGAAAAACACAATGTGCGGCAGGTAGTAGCTCGACTCCGGGCTGTTCTCTTCGCGGGGCGGGCTGGGCAGGTTGTCGGCCGTCCAGCGGTACACCACCTGGTTGCCTTTCTCCTCGCGGGTGTACTTGATGGGCGTGTTTTCGGCATGGAAAGTCTTGTAGCCAATCACCACGCCCTTGGGCGCTGTGATGGTCAGCTCGGCGTGGCGCACGGGCACGTAGGAACCCACAAAAAACGGCATCACAAACCGGGCATCCACGTGGCGCACGGTGTAATCGGTTTCGGTGCGCGCCCCCGGCGACACCGCTGGAAACGAGAATGATGTCGACCGGGTATCATCAAAAAACACTCCCGACTGAATCTCAAACTTGTCTTTAAAATCGGTCACCTTCACGGTTTTGAACTTCTCGCCGTTGGGTATCAGCGTGCGGGCCTCCAGCTTTTGCAGCCGGTTGAAGTGCGAGCTGTACACCCGGTCGTTGGCGTACATGGCCGACTGCTCGGCCAGGTGCAGCATGTCGGCGTGGTGCCGATTGATGACCTGCACCGAGTCGTTGCGGACTTCCACGGTCAGGTCCTGGCGCATTTCCAGGTACACGGCTTTTTCGCCCGGATACTGCTGTCGCATCTGCGTCAGGAGCTGGCTAGCAGGGGCCTGGGCGTGGGCTGCCACCGCAGCCACAAGCAGCACGGGGAATAGTAAAGATAATTTACTCATGGAATAATGAACGAGTATAGCGTAACCGACTTAAAGTTAGGGGATAGTAGGGGCATTTGGTGCTAGCGAAGGAGTCTGGTCAACACTGCAGCAATGGGCGACAATTCAGTCAGCCGTCATGCCTCGGCTGCGCTCGGCATGACGGCCGACTTGACCAACCTCCTTGCAACGCTTTGCCTGCTACTTATTGTACACCATCAGGTTCCAGTATACGTTGGTGTGCTGGGGCTTGCCGGCGGCATCGAAGGTGGTGCTGGGGCCCCGGCGCTCGCCGCTGCGGTACGTTTCTTCACGCTCCAATGTGCCGTCGGGGCGGTAGTAGCGGCAGCGGCCGTTGAGCTCACCGTGCAAGTAGTTTTCCTGTTCCATGGGCTTGCCGTTGGGGTAAAAGCTTTCGAGCAAGCCCGTTCGGAGTCCCTTGGCGAAAGTGGTACGGCGAAACACCGCGCCCGACGAGTAGTAGTAAGTAGCCGTGCCGGCCGCCTGGTTGTGGTCAAAGGTTTCGGCCACAGCGGGCTTGCCATTGGCAAAATTCAGGCTGATGGTGCCGGTTTGGTTGGGCAGGGTTTGAGCGGCGCTGCCGTCGGCCGGGGCGCGGTAGGTAACCAGCGCGCCGTGCTCGTACTGCTTCTCGGTCAGCAATTCGCCGGCGGGGTTGAAGCGCCGCACCCGGCCGTGGCGCAGGCCGCCTTCGTACTGTTCCACAAACTCCACCTGGCCGTTGGGGAAGTACGAGGTCCACTCCCCTTCCTGGTTGCCGTTGTGGTAGCTCCCCTTCTGGCGCATTTGGCCGTTGGGGTGGTACATGGCCCACTCGCCGGTGTAGTCGCCGTTGCGGAACTGGCCCACGCGGTCGGGCTTGCCATTGGCGAACGTGGAGCGGAAGGCGCCGTTGCGGCGGCCGCCGAGTTGCTCGGCAGTGGTTTCCACGCTGCCATCGGGGCGGTACCAAGTGGCCAGGCCGCTGTTGTCGTAGCAGCCCAGGCCACTGCGGAAATAGGGCTTGCCGCTCGGGTAAGGCATCACATAGTCCTTGCTATCGGGCTTGATGGCAATATTGGCCAGGGCCTGCCCGGTCGAGTCGTAGGTGGTGACGTGGCGCAGCTTGCCGAACTCGAACAGGCGCTCCTGGGTGGGCTTGCCGCCGGGCTCGTAGCTACGGCTTGGGCCGTTGAAATCCCCTTTGAAATACTCGTACTCCTCGCTCAGGCGGCCATCGGAATAAAAATCCTTCCACTGGCCGTGGCGCTGGCCGGCCAAGTAGTAGCCCTGCAGCGAAGGCTGCCCGTCGAGGCTGAACTGTTCGAAAAGCCCGTCTTCGCGGCCTTCGGCATCGAAGCGGGTGCGGCGTTGTAGCTGGCCGCCGTGGTAGTACAGCTCGGCAATGCCGGTTTTGGTGCCTTTGTCGTCGAAGTGGGCCAATTCGCGCCGGCCGCCGTCAGTGTAAAACCACTGCCACTCGCCCACTAGCTCGCCGTTGAGGAAGGTGCCGGTGGCGTTTTTGTGGCCGTCGGCGTCGGGCAGTTGCACGGCCACGCGGCCCTTGCGGGTGTCCTGGTCGAGCACGGGCTGGTTCTGGCGGTTGTAATAGCGCAGGTGCACGGTACGGCCGTGGGCGTACTCGGTGTCGCAGTAGAGGTGGCCGGTTTCGTCGTAATCGTGGTAGGTGCCGTGCAGCTTGCCGGCTTCGTCGAAGCTCTTTTCCACGCTTGGCTTGCCATTGGGGTGATACTCTTTCCAGGCACCCATTTGCTTGCCGTGGGCATAACGGCCTTCCTGGCTCAGCTGGCCGTTGTCGTGGTATTCCTGGTAGAGGCCGTCGAGCTGGTCGTGGTCGTGGGTGCCTTTGCGCTCCAGCACCTTGCCGAGGTAGTACGAGGTGAAGGACCCTTGCTTCGCGCCCTGCACCATGGTGGTGGTGTATTCGGGGCTGCCGTCCTGGTAAAAGCCTTCTTCCAGCCCGTCTACTTTGTCGGCGTGGGTGGTGGTGCGCAGGTGCAGCTGCCCGTTGTCGTAGTAGGTAGCGTACGGCCCGTCGAGGTCGCCGCCCTTAAACGTGCGGCTGCCGGTGCGTGCCCCGCACTCGTTGTACACCGTGAGCACGCCCTCCACCTTGCCGGCGCGGTACGTGCTTTCGTACGACGGCTGGCCGTTGGGGTGAAACTCGCGGGTGAGGCCCTCGCGTTCGCCCTTGTCGTTGTAGTGGTACACCTGCTCCAGGGTGCCATCGGGGCGGAAGGCTTTCCACTCGCCCACGCGCTGGCCGGCGGCGTTGTACTGTCCGTGCCCGTCCACGTAGCCCGCAGCTGCATCAATCGAAATCCAGTCGCCACTCCCCTTAAATTCCCCGGCCGCATCGACCACGCCCGGCCCGAGGCCCACGAGCGAGTTCTTGCTGAACCAGCCCGTCACCCGTGGCGCACTCGGCTGGCCCACAATGCGCTGCTTAGTGCGCAGCTCCGACAGCGCCTCTACCACCACGCGCATCATGGCGTCAATCTTCGACTTGTTGCCCTTCACCCACTGGGCCGCGCGCTTGTCGTCGGCCGATTCCAGGATGCTGTAGGTGAAGGCCGTGAGGTGGTCGTTCTGGCGCAGGGCGGCTACCATTGGCCCGTACGTTTTCACCCAAAAGTCGTCGGCTGGCCCATCCAGCGGGAATTTCTCCGCCAGCAGCTGGGTCTGCTTCACCACCGAAGCCGGGAATTTCACCTTCGACACATAGCCTGCCTGCAGCGCCACCTTGCCTTCGATGAGCTGGTCGAGCTCGGCAAAAGCCTCGTTGGGCACAATGGGCTTGATGCGTTCCTTGTCGTCGACCACGGGTGCCCCTTCGGAAAGGGTTTCGGCAGCTACCAGTACATCGTGAGCCGTCTGGCCCGGGTTGGATAGCACCAGATACGTAAGCCAGCCCAACAGCGCCCGCGAGGTGTGGCCCTGCTCGGCGGCCAGCACGGCCAATAAGCGGTGCGAGTTGGGATGCGTTGGCACCAGCTCGATGCTGCGCTGGAAGCTGGCAATGGCCTCGGCCGGATGGTTGTTTTGAAACTGCACCACGCCCAGGTTGTACACCAAGTTTTGGTTGTAAGGAAACAGCTTAATGCCAGCAGCATAGGTAGCCAGGGCATCATCAATCTGCTTCAGCGATTCCTGGGCGGTGGCCAGGGTGTTGTAGCTCTGGGGCTCGAAGGGTTGCAGGGCCAACGAACGGCGGGCGGCGGCTACCGCTTCAGCGTGTTTACCGGCGGCTTCCAGCGTCATGGCCAGCTCGCTCTGGGCGGTGGCATACGACGAATCGCCGGCTGTGACGGCCTGATACTTAGCAATGGCCCCGGGGTAGTCCTCTTTGTCGTGCAGGGCCACGCCCTCTTTTACCAGCTGGCCGGGCCGGGGCCAGACAATGGGAGCTTGCTGGCTCCAGCCCAGGCGCGGGCCAGCCAGCAGCAGTGCCAGCGCGGCACTACGAATCGCAATCGACATAAATGAAAGTCAGGATGGCAGAGCAGGCTACTTCCCGGCTTCGGGCCGGAGGAATGGCGCCCACGTTACCACAATAATAAGCAGCCGAAATGATTGGTTTCGCCTGCTCTCGCGTTTTCTCGGCCAATGGCTACTTTTTCCGTTTCGGCGCAGCGGCGGGGCGGGGGGCTGGCCTCGGCGCCGGCCGCACTACCAGCTCCTGGTAGCCAAACGTGTTATCGGGTTCGCGCCCAAATTCCAATTGTGGCAGCGCACCCAGCACAATTTCAGCGGTGGTATACACCCGGCAGCCATCAAGCAAATGCCCACCAATAGTACGCCCGGTGCTATCCGATATTGCCAGGTGCAGGTGCGAGCCGTTGGTGGAGAGCGTGCCCACCAGCGACACAATCTCGAAGTGCCCTTTGTACACCGTGGGTCCTTCCTGATTGGCCAGCCGCAGCGTGGCTACCGTGAGGCTGCCCACGCAGGTAAGCATGGTGCCAGCGGCAATGTGGTTGGCCTGGGTGAAGGCCAGGAGTTGCTGACGCAGGTCATCGCCGGGGCGCAGGCGCAGGGCGTAGGTTTTGAGAGTAGATGCAGGAATAGCAGGCACAGAGGCTGGGGTTTGGGCCAGCGCTGGACCGGCGAGCAGAAACAAGAAAAGAACGAGACGAAACGACATTGCTCAAAGGACGTCATGCTGAGCGTAGCCGAAGCATGACCGTTTGGTAATATCGTTCGTAGTCCAGGCGCTACTTGCTGAACCGCACCGTGCCGTAGCGCACTTTGATGTTGACGTTGCCCGCCCGCTGGGCCGGCAGCACGGCTCCAAACACCCCCAGCACGTCGCTGGTCTGAGGACCGTTTTCCTGCGAGAGCACGCGTACAAAGTTTTTATCCACCAGCAATTGGCCCTGTTCGGTACTCACGTCGAAGCGGAAGGCGGGTGCGTCGGCAAATCCCAGGCGAATGGTGCTGAAGCCGCCGTCGAGGTTTATTTGGCGGAAGTTGGCGCCCATGTCGCGCACCACGAAATCGGGGCAGTAGCGCACGGCCATATCCAGGCCCTCACTTAGCTTGTCGATGGTGAAGCGGGAGTAGCCCGACGAGCCCCGCAGGTTGCGCACGCTGCCCAGCGCTACGTCGCCGTACTTGCTGTGCACCGTCAGGTCCTGCACCGTACCGATGTCAACGTCGGAATAGTTGTTGCGCAGGTCCACCGTTGTGCCCTCATCGAGGCGCAGTTGGGCGTAGCTGGCATCAATGCTGGCGCGGCCAGCGAAGGCAATGCGGCAGTCGCCGTTGCCAATGCGAATGAGGTTGCGCGGGCCTTCGAGGCGGGCGGTGCGCAGGGTGCCGTATTCAACCGCCAACTCGGTGTTGCCGCGCAGGTCGTTGTTGAGCGTCACGTCGCCGAAACTGTCGTAGATGCGCAAGGCCGTGGTACGAGGCAGCCACACGGTATAATTCACCTGGTAGCGGCAACCACCGGCCCGGCCGCGCAGGGCAGGACCAAACTGCGTGCTTACGGCCACGCCGCCGGTACGGGCATCGTAGTCGAGCCATTGCACACCCAGCGCTTCCAGCACTTGCTTGGCGCCGGCATCGGTTTCGGCGCGGGCCACCAGTTCAGCTTCTACTTTGATTTCCGCTTTACTCCAAGTGTTTACCTGCACGCGGCCGTAGCGGGTGTCGAGCGAAAAGGCCCGCCCCTGCTTCGGCACCGCAAACGAACGGCTGAGGCGTCGGCGCTGCTCCACTTGCAACTGAGCAGCCGTTTCGGGGCCGTCGGGCTGGTCGGCAGCGGGGTTTTGTGGTCCCTCCTGCTGGCAAGCCGGTTGTTGCCCAGCGGGTTGTTGCTCGCCCGCTTCGGTACTTCCGAACAGGGCTTCGGCGGCACGTTTAGCCTCGGGCGTCAGTGCATGTCTGGCCACGCACGGTCCCGCGGCTGTCCAGCGGCCCGCCGGTACGGCATCGGCTATTGTTTGCGCCTGAGCAGCAGGCTGAACCAGCAGTCCAACCAACAAACCCAGCAGCCCGAGTCCGCGCGCACCCCGAAAAACCGTTAGCTGGCTCATTCGGAGCGGCGGCTATCGGCCAGTACATACGCCCCGGCGTTGGGGTCGGCCTCAGTGGGCGTGTTGCTTAGGTTCAGCTGGCGGTCGAGAATGTCGAGACGCACCTGCAGGTTACGGTTCATGGCCGTGAGCACGGCATCAGGCTGCGGGTGCTGCAGCAACTGCATTTTCAGCACGCGGTAGCTCGAATCGAGCGATGCCAGCTCGTGCTGCCAGTCGGCATTCATGGCCACCATGCCCGGGCCGCTAAGCTGGCTTAACTCCGTTTGGCGGCGGGCGAGTTGGTTGGTGTAGTAGGCTTCCATGCCACGCACGGCGCGCACCAGCTGGCTGTCGGCCCCGGTGGTATGCTCAGCGGCGGTGAGGGAAGTAGGGTTGCCACCCTGATACAAGGCCGCATCGGGTTCAGTATCTACGCTTCCCAGCTTAGCCGCGGGCGCAGCCACAACGGCTACTTCAGCGCCCACCGAGCGGGATTTCCAGGCTTCGCTGGCTCCGGCCGCAAACACCAGCAGGGCCAGTGCCGCCGCCACGCCGTAGCGCTGAAACCAGTTGGCGTGGCCAACTGCCGCAGTTGCTATCGAAGCAGCCGGCGCAGCCCACTCCTCAGCAGCCACTACCGGAGCCGCAGTTGCTGCCAGGGGTTCGTCGCTCAGGCGCATGGCGGGCGCAACAGGGCTTAGCTGCTGCTCCAGCGCGGCCCACAGGTCCGGGCGTGGCTCGTGGGTGTCGAAATCGGCGCGGTGCCGCTCGACGAAATTTTCAAGAGAAGTATTAGTTGGGGTATCCATGAATGAGTAGCAGACGCACGGTTCGTCCAAGTTCAAGGCGGGCCACGGGGCTATACGAAAACCGCGGCCGGGCGAAACAGGATGAAGGGTAATGAAACGATTAAGTAATGATTATAAGGGATAAACGTTAGCTCAGGCCACGCTGGGCGGCCAATTCGCGCAACCGAACCCGAGCCCGGCTGTACTGTGATTTAGAAGTTGATTCGGAGATGCCCATGATGCCGGCGATTTCGAGGTGGTCGTAGCCTTCGAGCAAATACAGGCTGAGCACCACGCGGTAGCCGTCGGGCAGTTCCTGAATGCAGCGGCGCAGCACGTCGGCCCGGTAGTGCGTATCGGCCTCATCCTCGGGCGAGTGGGTGGCGGCTTCGGCGGGCTCGTCGTGGTGCTGCTCGCCCAGCGGCACCAGCGCCAGCCGCCGCTGCCGCAGGCAATTGATGCTTTTGTTCACCACAATCCGCTTCAGCCACGCCCCAAACGAGGAATCGCCTTTGTAGCCGCTTAGTTCACGAAAAGCGCTTAGGAACGACTCCTGCAGCACATCTTCGGCCTCAGCGTAGTCGCCGGTGATGCGTAGGGCCGCGTTGAACATTGCCTTGGAGTAGCGCCGGTAAATCTCGGCCTGGGCCTGGCGGTCGTTGAGGCGGCAGCGCTCCACCAAAGGAGCGTTGATATCGACGTAGGCGGAAATGGACAGAGCTTCCATGCAGAAAACGAGGTCTTGAGTGTGCTTAAGCAACCCATAGACCACACGGCAGGTTCAGGGGTTGCACGGCAAATTACGCGGCAAAAGCACGGCGGCCAAACCTATGGCAATGTGGCCAGTTTCATATTCATAAAATAAAATTTTGGCATTTCGCTTTTTCGTCGGTTACATTTGCCCCAGCAACCCTCGTTTGGGACGCTATCCATTTTTATACAGAGGCGCGGAGAGACAGGCTCGACGAAACGCCGGCAACCCCCACCAGTTGGAACGGTGCCAAGTCCTGACATATAAAAACTGCCGTGAGCACATCCACCAATCTCCGCCTGCAACCCACCACCCTCGCTGCTTCGCGCCGAATGTGTTGTTGCATGTGCTGTTCCCTGGCCGCTATGCCGGGGAAGATTGCTGGTTGTTGAACTAGGGCTTCTCTTCCGGCGGCTGTTGCGACGGCTACCCCGCTACCCCCTCTTGTGGTGATTGATTCATTGCGCGACGCATAGCGGGTTTTTGCGGCCTCTACGGCCCATTGTTGGTTTTTTCTGCGGAGAAAAACTCCCTTCCCATCATGGCATTACCCCTTGAAAGCCAGGTTGCTGACCTGCGCCGCTACCTTCCCGAATGCTCGGCACCGGAAACCCTGGCCCTGCTGGCCGACCACTTCCCCGGCCGCGTCTCGTTTTCTACCTCCTTTGGCCTCGAAGACCAGATTCTCACCCATTTCATCTTCGAAAACGACCTACCCATCCGGGTGTTTACGCTCGACACGGGCCGCAATTTTCAGGAAACTTATTCTACCTGGAACAAGACCTTGCTGCGCTATGAAAAGCCCATCGAAGTATTCGCGCCCGACGGCGCAGCCATTGAGGAGCTGACCCGCCAAAAGGGCCCCAACAGCTTCTACGAGAGCATAGCGAACCGCAAGGAGTGCTGCAACATCCGCAAGGTGGAGCCCCTTTCCCGCGCCTTGGCTGGCCAGCAGGTGTGGGTGACGGGCATCCGCGCCGAGCAGTCGCAAAACCGCCAAACCATGCACCCAGCTGAGTGGGATGCCGGCCACGAGCTCATCAAAGTACACCCGCTCTTCGGCTGGACCTGGGCCGAGTGCGAGGCCTTCGCCCAGGCCAACGGCATTCCGGTTAATCCACTGCACAATAAAGGCTTCGTGAGCATCGGCTGTGCGCCCTGCACCCGCGCCATTGCGCCGGGCGAGGATTTCCGCGCCGGCCGCTGGTGGTGGGAAGACGCTGCCGCCAAGGAGTGCGGCCTGCATGCCACTGCCGCCCACCAGGGCCTCGACCCGGTGGTAGAGCGAATGCCAGGCTAGGCCCATCCTCGGGCGCTAGCGGCTGGGCCGCTGGCGCTACTTCCTACCCCAAGGGCACCTCTCGCGGGCCTTATCCCACCCATAATCTTCCTGCTTTTCACATTCGCCCGATTTTTTCGGGCCTAGACTTCCTGTGCCAATGCCAACCGCTGCTTATCCCGATTACCTCGACCGTTTAGAAGCTGAAGCTATTCATATCCTGCGCGAAGTAGCCGGACAGTTCGAGCGGCCCGCACTTTTGTTCTCGGGCGGTAAAGACTCGATTGCCCTGACGCGGTTGGCCGAAAAAGCCTTTCGGCCGGGTAAGTTTCCCTTCCCACTGGTGCACGTCGACACCGGCCACAACTTCGAGGAAATCATCAACTACCGCGACGAGCTGGCGGCCCATTTGGGCGAGAAGCTAATTGTGCGCAAGGTGGAAGACACCATCCGGGAGCGCGGCCTGCACGAGCCGGGTGGCAAATACCCCAGCCGCAACCCGCTCCAGACCTACACCCTGCTCGATGTGATTGAGGAATTCGAGTTTGACGCCTGCATCGGCGGGGCGCGGCGCGACGAGGAGAAGGCCCGGGCCAAGGAGCGCATCTTTTCAGTGCGCGACGATTTTGGCCAATGGGACCCCAAGCGCCAGCGGCCGGAGCTGTGGAACATCTACAACGGCCGCATCCAGAAGGGTGAAAACGTGCGCGTATTCCCCATTTCCAACTGGACTGAGCTGGACGTGTGGAACTACATCAAGCGCGAAAACATCAAGCTGCCCGAGATTTATTTCTCGCACGAGCGCCAGTGCGTGGTGCTGCCCAGCGGCCAGCTCCTCGGCTTCAGCGAGCACCTGAACCTCGACGAAACCGACGAAATCGTGAACCGGCGCGTGCGCTTCCGCACCGTGGGCGACTCCACCTGCACGGCCGCCGTGGAAAGCGACGCCGTTTCGGTGAATGACATCATTGAGGACCTGCTGCTGGCCAAAGTGAGCGAGCGCGGCGCCACCCGGCTCGACGACAACCTCTCGGAAACGGGGATGGAGGACCGCAAGCGCAACGGCTATTTCTAAAAATTAAATGTGGGGAAATGTGGGAATGTGAAAGATGTGAAAATGAGTCGGCACATGCCGCCAGCCATTCGCACTCCCTCCTGAATTAGCCATTTTTCACATTTCCACATCGTTCACATCTAGCATATTAAAAAAAATGGACCTTCTCCGATTCATCACCTGCGGCAGCGTCGACGACGGCAAAAGCACGCTCATCGGCCGCCTGCTTTACGACAGCGACTCAGTATCGCTCGACGTGCTGGCCACGCTGGAAAAGCGCCGCGCCACCACCGGCGGCGACGTCGATTTGGCCCTGCTCACCGACGGCCTCAAAGCCGAGCGTGAACAAGGCATCACCATTGATGTAGCGCACAAATACTTCACCACGCCGCGCCGCAAGTTCATCATCACCGACGCACCGGGCCACGTGCAGTACACCCGCAACATGGTGACCGGCGCGAGCAACGCCGACCTGGCCATTGTGCTGGTAGATGCCCGCCAGGGCGTGATTGAGCAAACCAGGCGGCACACGCTGCTGGCTTCGCTGCTGGGCATTCAGCACTTTGTGCTGGCCGTGAATAAGATGGATTTGGTGGGCCACGAGGAAGTGATTTTCCAGAACATAGTGGCCGATTATGCGGCCATTGCCGAGCAGCTGAAGCTGCCGAACGTGGTAGCCATCCCGCTTAGCGCCCTCAATGGTGACAACGTGGTGCGCCGCTCCGATTTCCTGCCTTGGTACCACGGCCCCAGCCTGCTGGAGCACCTCGAAAGTGTGCCGGCCGCCATTGATGCCAACCCGAATGAGCCGCGCTTTCAGGTGCAGTATGTGATTCGGCCGCAGACCGAGGAGTTACCCGACTACCGGGGCTACGCCGGCCGCATCCAGAGCGGCACTTATCGCCCGGGCGACCGGGTGCGCATCTGGCCCTCGGGCCTGGAAACAGTGATTGAAGCAGTTGAAGTGAACCAGCAGGAAGTGGCGGCTGCCAGTGCCCCGCAAGGCGTGGTGCTGCGCCTGCGCGACGACATGGACGTGAGCCGAGGCGATACCATTGTACCCACCACCGCCCACCCGGCCGTGGTGCGCGAACTCGAAGCCACGCTGTGCTGGATGGACGAGCGGCCGCTGCGCGCCGGCCGAAAGCTGCTGGTGCAGCACCACTCCGCCACGGTGAAGGCCGCCGTGACCACCATTCTGCAAAAGACCAATATCGAAACCTTCGAAAGTCAGGGTACCGACGAGGCTCGGCTCAACGATATCGTGCGGGTGCGCTTGAAAACCGCCCTGCCACTGGTGGTGGATGAGTATCGGCAAAACCGGGTCACCGGCGCTTTTATCCTGGTCGATGAGCAGACCGGGGCTACCCTGGCCGCCGGCCTCATTGCCGCTACCGACCCGGAATATTTCACCCAGGAAGTACCCACCGAGGCCGCGTTTTCCATTTAAAACACCTTGGCAACGCCCGTCCTGCAGGGCGTAGCGAAGCATCTCGCGTGCCGCCACTAATCCTGACGATTCGATTGCTACCACAAGCGCGATGCTTCGTTGCGCTCTGCATGACGACCAACATAGAAAACTAAAAATGGCTGATTCTTCTCTTTTCCTGCCTCGCCTGACGGTTGTCGGCGCCGGGCCTGGCGACCCGGACTTACTGACGCTGAAAGGCGCAAAAGCCCTGGCGGCAGCCGATGCGGTGCTGTACGATGCCCTGGCTAACGATGCCCTGCTGGCCCACGTCCGGCCCGGCGTGCCGCTGATTTTTGTGGGCAAGCGCAGCGGTTTCAAGGCCTATACCCAGGAAGGCATCAACGAGCTGATTGTGCAGCAGGCGTACCGCCACGGCCACGTGGTGCGGCTAAAGGGCGGCGACCCGTTTGTGTTTGGCCGCGGCCGCGAGGAAATGCTGTACGCCGAAGCTAACGGGCTGGCCACCGACTACGTGCCGGGCATTAGCAGCGCGGTAGCGGCGGCGGGCAGCGTGGGCATTCCGGCCACGCACCGGGGCTTGAGCGAAGGCTTCCGGGTACTAACGGCTACGACAGCAGACGAGCAGCTTTCGACCGCCTTGCTCGAAGCCGCCCAGACGCCCACCGTCACCACCATTATTCTGATGGGCATGAGCCGGCTGGCAGAAATCGCGGCGCTTTTTGCCCGCTACGGCGGGGCCGAAGTGCCAGCGGCCATCATCCAGAACGGTACGCTGCCGACAGCACGCGCGGTGGCCGGCACGGTGGCCGACATCGCCGGGCGGGCCAGTGCGGCCGGGCTCGGTGCGCCGGCCGTGATTGTGCTGGGCGAAGTGGTGCGGCTGATGAAGCAGCCTGCCGCGACAGCAGCTAATGTAGCCACTGAGATACTACCGGAACTGCTGGCTTACGCAAAAGTGGCTTAGCCCACTGGCTGAGCTTCTCGCCTCCCTCCTACCTGTATTCTGAAGTTGATTATGCCCACGCTCCCTATTCTTCCGCCTGCGCTTGATGAAGCGCAGCTCCAGCATCTTACAGCTAACCTGTCGGCCAACCAGCTGCTGTGGCTGAGCGGCTATTTCTACGGCCAGGCCACGGGCGGCACGCAAGCCGCTACGGCCCCTGCGGCAGCACCGGAAGCTGGCATCAGCCCCACCGCCCAAAAGCTGACCATTCTGTACGGCTCACACACCGGCAATGGCAAGAAAATAGCGCAACAAGCGGCCGAAGCGGCCAAGCAGCGCGGCCTTAGCGCCGAGGTGCGCGACATGAACGACTACTCGACCCGACAGTTGGCCCAGGAGCAGAATCTGCTCGTTATTGTGAGCACGCACGGCGAAGGCGAGCCGCCCATCTCGGCTGAGGAACTGCACCAGTTCATTGGCAGCGGCCGCGCGCCGAAGCTGCCGAAGCTGCGCTTTGCCGTGCTCGCGCTGGGCGATTCCAGCTACCTGCACTTCTGCCAGACAGGCAAGGATTTTGACCAGCGCCTGAGCGAGCTGGGCGGTACCCGTTTGCTCGACCGCGTGGATACGGATGTGGATTATCAAAGCGCGGCCAGCGAGTGGATTGCGGCGGTGCTGGAAAAAATAGCCGGAGATGCCACTGGCAAAACCGAGGCTTCGGTTACTTCCGGTACTTCAGCTGCCGCTGTTTCGCCGCAAGCTGCGGACACAACCGTTCCTGCCTTCACCCGCGACAACCCCTGGCCGGCGCGGGTGCTAGAAAGCATCCAGCTAAACGGGCGGGGCTCGACGAAGGAAACGTACCACCTAGAACTGGATTTGGCCGGTTCGGGCCTGCGCTTTGCCCCCGGCGATGCCCTGGCCGTGCGCCCCCGCAACCACGACCCGCTGGTGGAGGAAGTACTCCGCGCCGCCCGGCTTTCCGACTCGGCCCCGGTGCAAGTGGGCGCAGAAAACCTGCCGCTGGCCGCCGCGCTGGCCAGCCGGCGCGAGCTTACCGTGCTCACCCGCGACGTGCTGGAACGCTACGCGGCCCTGGCCCCGCACGCCGAACTGCATGGGCTGTTGGCCGACACCACGCGCCTGCAGCCCTACCTCTACGGCCGCGACGTGGCCGATTTGCTCACTGATTTTCCCACTGACCAACTCACGGCTCAGTTGCTGGCCGACACGCTGCGCCCGCTGCCCAGCCGCGCCTACTCTATCGCCAGCAGCCTGCTGGCCCACCCCGATGAGGTGCACCTCACCGTGGGCGCCGTGCGCTACGAAGCCCACGGCCGCCGCAAGCACGGCGTGTGCTCGTCCTTTTTGGCCGACCGCGTGGCGGTGGGCGACGAGGCCCGCGTGTTTGTGGAGCACAACGAGTATTTCAAGCTGCCGCAAAACCAGAGTACCGACATCATCATGATTGGGGCGGGCACCGGCATCGCGCCGTTCCGCGCCTTCGTGGAGGAACGAGTGGAGCTGGGGGCTTCTGGCCGCAACTGGCTGCTGTTTGGCAACCCGCACTTCACCACCGACTTTCTGTACCAGGCCGAGTGGCAGCAGCACCTCAAGCGCGGTGGGCTGGCTAAGCTCGACGTGGCCTTCTCGCGTGACCAGGCCGAGAAAATCTACGTGCAGGACCAACTGCTGGAGAATAGCCGCGACGTATTCGGCTGGCTCGAAAACGGCGCGCAATTCTACGTGTGTGGCGATAAAAACCGCCTGGGTGGAGCGGTGCAAACAGCGCTGACCCAAGTGGTGCAGAAGGAAGCTGGGCTGTCGGCTGATGACGCGGCGACTTATGTGAAGAACCTACGCAAGCAGCGCCGCTACCTGGAGGACGTGTACTAACAGCAGGCCGGCTACTTCCATGAAACTCCTCTCCGTCCTGCTCCTGCTGCTGCCCGTGCTGGCCCCGGCTCAAACCGCCCACCAACAGGCGTACTGGCTGCGGCTGATGGTACGCACCCGCCTGGCCCCGCGCCTTACCCTGCACAGCGAGTTTGATGAGCGGCGTTTCGTTTTCCCCGACCAGCAGTGGCAGTTCATTACCCACCAGCACCTGCACTACCGCGCCTCGCCGGTGTGGGACGCAGCACTGGGCGGCACACTCTCCTGGCAGCCGCAAAAGGGCATCAGCGTGCCCGAGCGGCGTGTTTTTGAAGAAGTCACCGCCACCCTGCCGCTGCCCGGCCGGCTGCGCTTGGTGTCCCGCCTGCGGGTAGAGCAGCGCTGGCTGGGCCAGCTGGCCGGCTCCGACCTCGCCGACACCTGGCAGTACCGGCTGCGCTACCGGGGCCGCCTGCAGCTCGATTATCAGCTGAATGCTACCTGGAAATTCCGCGCCTCCGATGAGCTGCTGCTGCACCCCGACAGCTTCGACCAGAACCGGCTGTATGCCGGGGCCGAGCGACAGCTGGGCGCGGGCTTCGCCGCCGAGCTGGGCTACCTCCACATCTGGCAGCAGCGCCCGGCTGGGGCGGGCTACTACGCCCGCGATGTGCTGCGCCTCACCCTTTATAAAGACCTGTCGGCGCTGGCCGCGCGGTAAAGAGCGCCGCACCAGTCGTGCGGCCTCCTTCATTCTAAATATTTTGTTCCCATGTCCGATACCCTAGCCCCGCAAAAACTCTCCGAAGTCGAGCACGTAAAAATTGCCAGCCGCTACCTGCGCGGCACCATCGTCGAGAGCCTCGGCAACCGCCTCACCGGCGCGCTGAACCACGACGATACCCACCTCATCAAGTTCCACGGCTCGTACCAGCAAACCGACCGCGACCTCGATTCCGAGCGCAAGCGCCAGAAGCTGGAGCCGCTGTTTTCCTTCATGATTCGGGTGCGGGTGCCGGGCGGCGTAGCCACCGCGCCGCAGTGGCAGCGCATGGACGCCCTGGCCGACGCCTACGGCAACGGCACCCTCAAGCTCACCACCCGCCAGACCTTTCAGCTGCACGGCGTGCTGAAGCGTGACCTGCGCCCCACCATCCAGGGCTTCAACGACGCGCTGCTGGACAGCATTGCCGGCTGCGGCGACGTGAACCGCAACGTGATGTGCAATGTGAACCCCCACGAATCGCAGGTACACGCCGAGGTGCAGGCCGTAGCCATCGAAATTAGCGCCCACCTCACGCCGCGCACCACGGCTTACCACGAAATCTGGCTCGATGGCGAACGGCAAAACACCACCGAAGCGCCGGATGATGCCGAACCGATTTACGGCAAAACTTACCTGCCGCGCAAGTTCAAAATTGCCCTCGCCCTGCCGCCCTACAACGATTCCGACATCTTCTCGAACGATATTGGCCTCATCGCCATCGAAGAAAAAGGCGTGCTGCGGGGCTTCAACGTGGCCGTGGGCGGCGGCCTGGGCATGACGTTCGGCTTGCCCGAAACCTACCCGCGCTTGGCCGACCTCATCGGCTTCGTTCCCACCAACAACGCGGTGGACGTGTGCGAGCAAATCGTGTCCATCCAGCGCGACTGGGGCAACCGCGAAAACCGCAAGCTCTCGCGCTTGAAATACACCATCGACCGCGTGGGCCTGCCCGCCTTCGTGGCCGAGCTGCACCAGCGCCTGGGCCACGCGCTGGCCGAAATGCGCCCCTACCAGTTCCACAGCTCCAGCGACGCCTTCGGCTGGACCATTGCCTCCAACGGCCTGGCGCACCTCGCGCTTTTTGTGGAGGGCGGCCGCGTGCTCGACCGGCCCGGCTACCGCCTCAAGTCGGCGCTGCGCGAAATCAGCGCCTTCCACAGCGGAGAATTCCGCCTCACCGGCAACCAGAACCTGATTCTGGCCAACATTGAGCCCAGCCACCGCGTCCGCATCCAAGCCATCCTCGAAGCCCACGGCGCGGCGCCCAAGGCCGAGCAGCTTACCGGCCTGCGCCGCAATGCGCTGGCCTGCGTGGCCCTGCCCACCTGCTCGCAGGCTTTTGCCGAAGCCGAGCGGTACCTGCCCCAATTGCTCGATAAGCTCGATGCCGTTATCCGTGCCTACGGCCTGGCCGAGGCGGGTATTTTGATTCGGATGACGGGCTGCCCCAATGGCTGCGCCCGGCCGTACCTGGGCGAAATTGCCCTGGTGGGCAAAGCCCCCGGCCGCTACAACCTCTACCTCGGAGCCAACCACGCCGGCGAGCGCCTCAACAAGCTCTACCGCGAGATGCTGGACGAGGACGGCATCCTGCGCGAGCTCTCGCCCCTGCTGG
The DNA here is from genome assembly GCF_039539585.1 of Hymenobacter glaciei. Classification (NCBI taxonomy): domain Bacteria; kingdom Pseudomonadati; phylum Bacteroidota; class Cytophagia; order Cytophagales; family Hymenobacteraceae; genus Hymenobacter; species Hymenobacter glaciei. The sequence continues at coordinate 79,984 of NZ_BAABDK010000030.1, forward strand.
CTGCTTACGCTGCCAAGCGCCAGCCCGGCGAAGGTTTTGGCGACTTCGTGGTACGCACCGGCGTGGTGAAGGCCACCACCCACGGGCTGGACTTTCATGCTTAAACAGCGGTAATCGCCTGTCATCCTCAATGCAGTGAAGGACCTTATCACGCTCGCGTCGCTTGCGATACGACAACGTTCAAACGTGATAAGGTCCTTCGCAAGCTCAGGATGACAGACGCCTGACAACTGACAACGAGCAACTAACAACTACTTTTTGTATCTTACTGCTACGTTCTGAGCTATGCCAACAAACAACCCAACCCCGGCGACTCCGGCAGTGGCAACGCTGCCGCCGGAGTCGGCCCCGGCGGCCAACAACCTGTTCCCCATCTTCCTAAAGCTGGACACCATGCGTGTGCTGCTGGTGGGCGGCGGCAACGTGGGCTTGGAAAAGCTGGGCGCCATCCTGCGCAATAGCCCCGAAACTGCCGTAACCGTGGTGGCCCCGCTCCTGCTGCCCGAGCTGCGCGAGCTGGCCGCCCGCCACCCCCGTGTGCAGCTGCACCAGCGCCCGTACCAGGACTCCGACCTCGACAACGCCGACATCCTCTTTCTGGCCACCGACGACGTGGAACTGCACCGCTACATCGGCACGGCCGCCGCGGCCCGCCACCTGCTCACCAACGTAGCCGACACGCCGGCGCTCTGCGACTTTTACCTCTCGTCGGTACTGCAGAAAGGCGATTTGAAAATTGCCATCTCCACCAACGGCAAGTCGCCCACCGTGGGCAAGCGCCTGCGCGAAGTGCTGGCCGAAGTACTGCCCGCCGAGCTGGCCTCCGTGCTGGGCCAGATGACCATCATCCGGAGCCGCCTGCAGGGCGATTTTGCCGAGAAAGTAAAGTCGCTGAACGCCGTAACGGCCGAGCTGGCCAACGGCCCGGCCTACGAAACGCCCGCCACCGTGTACTGGCGACGCGTGGCGACGGCCGCGCTGTTCACCTTCGCGGTTTTCATCCTACTCAACATCATCTCCTACTACTTCACTCCGGCGCAGGTGTGGGAGCTGGCGCGCTCGTCGGGTACGTTCTACACCTTTGTCGCCGTGGGCTTCGTGGCCCAGATGGTGGACGGTGTGTTGGGCATGGGCTACGGCGTGGTGTCGGCCATTAGCCTGATGTCGCTGGGCCTGAGCCCGGTTTCCGTCAGTGCCAGCATTCACACAGCCGAGGTGTTTGCCAGCGGCGCCTCGGGCTACAACCACTACCGCTTCGGCAACGTGAACAAGCGGCTGTTTCGGGTGCTGCTGCTGCCGGGCATCGCGGGTTCTGTCAGCGGCGCGCTGCTGTTGGCCCACTACGGCGAAACGTACGCCAGCTACGTCAAGCCAGTTCTGGCCGTGTACCTGCTATTCCTGGGCCTGCGCATCATCAGCAAAGCTTTCCAGAATGTGGCCCGCCAGCGCAAAAAGGTGAAGAATGCCGGCTGGCTGGCCGGGGCTGGTGGCTTTCTCGACTCCTTTGGCGGGGGCGGCTGGGGGCCACTGGTTACCAGCACGCTCATTGCCAATGGGCGCACGCCGCAGTACGTCATCGGCACCGTGAGCCTGGTCGAATTCTTCGTGACATTTGCCAGCGCCTTCACGTTTTTCACCATCCTGGGTATTTCGCACTGGCAAATTGTGCTGGGCCTGATTGTGGGCGGCGTGGCCGCCGCACCCATTGCCGCCCGGCTGGCTGGCCGCCTGCCCACCCGCTGGATGTTTGTGGGCGTGGGCCTGATGGTGATTGTGTGGAGCCTGTGGGCGCTGCGCAAGCTGCTGTAGCAGCAACGGGTTTCGGCTTCTACCTTTGACGCTTTCGCACCTCCAATTTCTTTCCATGCGGCAGCGTTTTTTACCCCTTCTGTTCCTCGTCCCCCTGCTGGGATGCAGCAAGTCCGATTCCAACCCTGAAATTTTCTTCGGGGATGGCGAGGGCATTTCATATCGTACTTCAAACAACATGAGCATCGGCCCACAAGACCCTACCGACTGGACCTCAGATGCTACTTGGAGCGAGCGAGAGCGCAACCTATTCCCTGAACTCAGCTTCGACCTGAATGGGCCCCAACAACCGGCAGTCATTGCGTATACCTCTGCCTATTCCAATCCCGCGCAGGTTAGCACTGCCAACTGGGTGCTGCAAACGACACGTAATTCCAGTGGTGGGGCCGCCAACTACACCACTCGTGCAGTCATCGTTAACCGTAAGTACGAGGTTATAACGAAGCTTGGCCCCAACGACTTCACTTTGGGCCAGCAATATTCGCTGGATTACGCCCGAATCGGAATGCAGCCGAACGAGCTTTACCGGCTCTACTATGTGGTGTACACTACCAGCGGCCTCATCTACAAAGGCCACGGCGATATTCGATACAGTCGCTAATTCAGTGATACCATAATGCAAAGAGGCCCCGCCGAATACCATCGGTGGGGCTTCTTTTTCGTTTCCGGCGAAAGCTAAAGCCTGCGCTACACGTCGAACTTAATACCCTGCGCCAGCGGCAGCTCGGTGCTGTAGTTGATGGTATTGGTCTGGCGGCGCATGTACACTTTCCAGGCGTCGGAGCCGGATTCACGGCCACCGCCGGTTTCCTTCTCGCCGCCAAATGCGCCGCCGATTTCGGCTCCGCTCGTGCCGATGTTCACGTTGGCAATGCCGCAGTCCGAGCCGCTGGCCGAGAGGAAGGCTTCGGCCTCGCGCATGTTCAGCGTGAAGATGGATGACGACAAGCCCTGCCGCACGTCGTTTTGCAGCTCGATGGCCTTTTCCACATCGCCGCTGTACTTGATGAGGTAGAGGATGGGCGCGAACGTTTCCTCCTGCACCGTGTGGTAGTGGTTTTCCACTTCCACCAAGGCCGGAGTCACGTAGTGGCCGCCGTCCAGTTCGGGACGGCTCAGCACCTCGCCGCCGCTCAGCAGTTTGCCGCCTTCGGCCTGCACCGCTACCAGGGCGTTTTCGAACATTTTCACCGCGTCGGCATCAATCAGCGGGCCGACCAGCGTGCCTTCCTGCAGAGGATGGCCAATGGGCAGCTTGGGATAGATGGCCAGCAAGCGGCTTTTCACGTCCTCAAACATGCTTTCTTCGATGATGACGCGGCGCGTGCTGGTGCAGCGCTGCCCGGCCGTGCCCACCGCCCCGAACACGATGGCCGGGATGGCAATTTTGAGGTCGGCGTTTTTGGTTACGATGATGGCATTGTTGCCGCCCAGCTCCAGCAAAGCGCGGCCCAGGCGCGCACCCACTACTTCGCCCACCTTGCGCCCCATGCGGGTGCTGCCGGTAGCCGATACCAGCGGAATGCGCTTATCAGCCGCCATCGCGGCCCCAATTTTCGCATCGCCGATAATCACGCTGAACACGCCTTCGGCAATATCGTTTTCGGCCAGCACGTCTTTGATGATGTGCTGCACGGCCACGGCCGTGAGGGGCGTTTTCTCCGAAGGCTTCCAGATGCTCACGTCGCCGCACACGGCGGCCAGCATGGCGTTCCAGCTCCACACGGCCACCGGGAAGTTGAAGGCCGAGATGATGCCCACAATGCCCAGCGGCTGGTACTGGTCGTACATGCGGTGCGCCGGGCGCTCCGAGTGCATGGTGAAGCCGTGCAGCTGCCGGCTCAACCCCACGGCGAAGTCGCAGATGTCAATCATCTCCTGCACTTCGCCCAAGCCTTCCTGGAGGATTTTGCCCATCTCGGCGCTCACCAGCTTGCCCAGGAGTTCCTTGAATTCGCGCAGCTTGTTGCCAATCTGGCGCACGATTTCGCCGCGCTTGGGAGCGGGAACCAAGCGCCAGGTTTTGTAAGCTTCTTCGGCGGCTTTTACCACCGTTTCGTAGTCGTCGGCAGTAGCAAAGGCTACGCTGGCAATGCGGCGGCCATCGGCAGGCGCGTTGATAATGCGGCGGTCAGTGTTTTGAGCGCCGCCCCAGGTGCGGCCGGTGCTGTAGGCGGCGTTATCGGCCTGCACGCCCAACTGGCGGAGTACGTCCTGAATGCCGTGGGGGTCGTGGTGAGGATGCTCGACGGTAACGTCGACCAAGGTAGCTTCTTCGAGGGCCTGCTTCATAGGGGGTATTGGGGTGGGATGTTCCTTCTGCAAAGCTACGGGGCAGCGCGTAGTTGGCCGCCCATCGCCCCCAACGAACCCCAACGCCAGCGCTACACTTTGCGGCCCGACGACTCGTGTGCCAAATGCTGCAGGTTGTTGAACACGTCGAGGCTGTCGCGCTGCAAGCCACGCACCTCCTCGTCGCTCATCTGCCGTATTTTGGTCTGAAAGTCTTTGTAATACACCACAAACACGGCCAGCTCGGGCATCAGGCTCTCGTAGGGCACCATGTTCTCCAGCACACTATCGAAGAAGTACGGGCTGTGCGTGGTCACAAAAAACTGGTTGCTTTCGTGCGCTACCATGCGTTCGGCCAGCCGCATGATGTAGCCCGGGTACGAGTGCGACTCGGGCTCTTCCAGCAAAATCACCGACTCGCGGCTCGAATCCATGGCGGCCATATGGAAGCCAAAGCGCCGCAGCGTGTCGCCCGACCCCGAGTACGGATAAGCCACCGTCAGGCCTTCTACGTCTTTCATTACCTCCAGGCGGCGGGAGTCAGCCCGCACGCGCAGCTGCTGGCGCTGCTCGCTGAAAAGGGCCTTAAATTCGTGGCGCAGGGCCGTATTAGCTTCCAGCACCTGCACCAGGTTCTGGCCGTGGGGCGGCCACAGGGCAGTATCGGCATAACTGCGGTCAACCCGACCCGAGCTTTTAAAACGGAAAGGCTTCACGGCCCGGGGCTGCCAGTCGCAAGCCGAAGCCAAGCCCGGCGCACCGCTGGATAACTCGCGCAAACGGCCGCGCTGCCCAAATTCCAGGTAGCGATACTCCGGGTCGGGCAGCTCGCCCAGCACTTCGAAGTGCTGCTGCAGGCGGCTTAGCAGCGTAGCATCGTCTGCAGCGCGGTTTTTCGGCCGATGCTCCAGCGGCGGCAGGCCCAGCTGCACGCGTAGCATGTGGTAGGCCGACTGGCTGAACACGCCGTAGTGGAAGCCTTTGGCGTGCCTCTGCCCTTTGGACTGACGCGCCAGCAGACACACGTCCTGGTCCGACTCGATGCGCACCGGGTTGGCCAGGTTGCTGTCGTGAAAGAGGTGCGCCAGTTCATCGTACCGGATAAAGCTGCGCATAAACTTGCTTTTGCTTTCGAACGGCAACGCCCCCAGCAAACTCATTGCTTCCAACAACGTCGATTTACCCACATTGGGCTCCCCAATAATAAGGTTGACTCGCCGCGGGTGTAGCACCGCGTGGCGAATAGACTTGAAATTTTGGATGACCAGCGTATTGATGACGTTTTCCATGCTCGAATTTGAACAGTGCGCCCAGCTTGGGGGCGTATAACTGCGACCGGAAGAAAGGTCCCGGCGTGGGATTGCATGTACGGCAAACAACAACTAATGGCGGTTAAAATCACACCTGATTTATCGCATTTTTTCTTCCATCAAAGCTGATAATCAGTGTTATATTAAATAAAACATATATTTCAAACAACTCTCAAATAGCATTTTTTCCACTGTTCATCGCCGCTCTCGAATTGAGATTAAGTGCCTAGTGCAATTGCATTATTATCAAAAAAGCCGCTACCCATCGGCAGCGGCTTTTTAGTCGGCACGCAGTGCAACTTTATAACTATTCCTGTCCGATAGGATAATAGGCTTTGCGACCGTCAGGGTACACACCCTCTACCAGCGCACCCGAATTATTGCGAGCCTGGTCGAGGTAATTTTTAACGTCCGAAGGCTTGGTTACCACGTTTTTATCAATGCGCGTGATAATGAAACCATCAGCCATACCCGTCTCGCGGAAGTTGCTGCCCTTGATGCCCGAGATTTTAGCACCGCCTTCCAGGCCCAGCTTGGCCAGGTCGCGGGTCGGCACGGCGGCAATGGTCGCGCCTTCGTACTTGATAGCGGCAGCCGTGGCATCTTCGCGCACCACGCCGGTGGTACCAGTGGCATTGCGCAATACTGCCTCGGTTGTAACGGCCGAACTACCGCGCAGGTAACTTACTTTAATTTTGTCGCCAGGGCGAAAACGAGCCACCTGCTCCTGCAACTGCGAGGAGGTATTTACTGCCACGCCGTTGATTTGGGTGATGATATCGCCCGTTTTCAGGCCGGCAGCCGCGCCAGCGCTTCCCGCCGTCAGGCCTTGTACATACACGCCGTTCAGCGTGTTCAGCTTCTTCTCCGACGCCAGCTTGGCATCCACTTCCTGAATCTGCACGCCGAGCAGGGCGCGCTGCACCACCTTATATTTCAGCAGGTCGTCAACCACTTTGCTAGCCAGCGAGCTGGGAATGGCGAACGAGTAGCCCTCGTAGCTGCCCGTGTGCGAGGCAATGGCCGAGTTGATGCCGATGAGGTCGCCATTGAGGTTCACGAGCGCACCGCCCGAGTTACCGGGGTTCACCACGGCGTCGGTCTGGATAAACGACTCGATGCCCATGTTATCCTTGCGGCGCAGGATGTCGATGTTGCGGCCCTTGGCGGAAATAATACCGGCTGTCACGGTCGAGTTCAGGTTGAAGGGGTTGCCCACGGCAAGCACCCATTGGCCCACTTTCACGTCATCGGAGTTGCCGTACTTCACGAAGGGCAGGTTGTCGGCCTTCACTTTCAGCACGGCCAGGTCGGTGTTGGGGTCGGCCCCCACCAGCTCAGCGTCGAACTTGCGTTTATCGTCGAGCACCACCTCGATTTTCGAGGCTTTGTCGATGACGTGGTTGTTGGTTACGATGTAGCCGTTGGCAGCGATAATCACGCCCGAGCCCGAACCCTGACCGCCACCCTGGGGTTGCTGGCCATGGAACTGGTCGAGCTGGTCGCCAAAGAACTGGCGCAGGAAGGGGTCCATCTGCTGCTGGCGCTGGTCGACGGGAGCGGCAGCGTATTCGGTCATTACGTGCACCACAGCCGGGGTTACGGCGGCGGCGGCGGCCACAAAGTTCAAGCCTTCGGGCACGGTGTAAGGCGTGCTCCGCATCTCAGAAGTGTAACGCACCTGGGGGTTGGCGGCTACAGCCTGCGGCGCCACAATAGCGGGCTCCAGCAGCTTGTACCCCCCCACGGCCACGCCGCCGCCCAAAATGGCAGAACCGAGCAGGCCGAGCATCATTTGTTTTGCTTGCATGGGTAAGGGAAAATGGAAAAAAGTGAATGAGGAATTGATAATTCTAATTTAGAAGCTGCTTGATGAACGCCGCATGATGCGCCGGGCTAGTTTGGCCCCACAACGATGCAAGGATTCATTTTAGCGCCTCCGGGTTGCTTTTAACCGAAAACAGGCCACTCGAGCGTCTGAAAGGCAATTTTAATCTACAACAAGGACCTCTGCAAAAAAGGCACCCCTGGGGTGCCTTTTTTTTTACAGTAACCCCGCTGGATTAGCGGATTTCAATGTGTTGCTTGGTCACTTTCTCGGTATCGAAAGGCAGCGTTACGCGCAGAATGCCTTCGGTCAGCTCGGCCCCAATGGCTTTCACGTTCACCGTATCGGGCAAGCGGAAGCTGCGGCTGAAGGTACCGTAGTTGGTTTCGGTACGGCGAAACTTGGGCGCAGCCGGAGCTTCGGGCGATACGACAGAAGGAGTGTTTTCACCACTTTCGGGAGCCTCCTCAGTAGCTGTAGCAGCGGCTTCTTTTACGGCATCGGCCGGGTTGGGGCGGCTGCCCGAAACCACCAGCTCGCCATCGAGGAATTCGATGTTGACGGCTGCTTTTTTCACGCCGGGCATGGCCAAGTGCAGCTCAAATCCGGTAGCGGTTTCGAGTATGTCAGTCGAAGGCACGAAGGCCGGCGTGGGCTGGGTGTTGGAGGCCTGCGGCTCACGCAGCATATCGGCTAGCATGGCGCTCAAGGCGCGGCTGGGGCTGAGGGAAGGGCGGGTGTTATACAGCAGAGTAGCCATGGTAGTGTTAGAATTTGAAAAGAGTGAAAGGATAGTCGCCGCGGCGACACAACTGCTTTCCTTAAATTCTATACCAATCGTTTTGTCTACTCTATAACAAAGACAAAAAGTCTGTTTTTGAAGTTAATGTATTTATCTAAATCCGCTGCCGATTCAAAAATCATCCTTCACATTATTCAAACAGACAAAAATACATTTTATTCAACCTGCTAATTTGTCATAAATGGTGTGACAGTTTGTTGTTAGTGCTGCGTGGGCAATTGTTGACGGGTAGTAGCATCCTGCCCATTAAGGAAAGTAAAGCGCAGGTCGAGCCCCACTACAGGCGCGACCGAATTGACGCGGCCTGCCGGGATGGTGACGTTGCCCAGAGCATCGGTTTGGGCCAGGCCGAAGCTGTACTGCGTCTGGTAGGCAACCCAGAGCGTGAAATCGAACGCCGGACTGAGGCGCACCCCCACTTCGCCCCGTAAGCTGGTGAACTGAACGGTGCGCTCGTCCACATCGGGGTTGTCGTCGGCGGAGAAGGCGCGCAAGTGGGTGGCGGCTTCATAGCTCAGGCGCGGGCGCAGGGCTACGGTGCTGCCGAGAACAACGGTCTTTTCGAGGTCGGCACGCAGGCGGGCATGAGTCGAGCCTTTGGCCCCCGTCTGGCCCGGGAACAGGTGCTCCAGGCTCAGGCGTTGGCCGAAGGTGAGTGGCCCCACCGGGCTGCGGTGGCGCAGCAGCACCTCGGGCAACAGCGCATAGGTTTTGTTGAATGAGAAGTAGGGCAGCGTAGCCCCAATGCTCCAGTGCTCACTCAGGAAATGCTCGTAGCCCACGCTCAGCCGGCGCTGGTCGAAGCCCAGGAAGCGAGAAGAGTTTGCAAAGCCGTTGTTGTCGGTGTTCTGCTGGCCGCGGGCCGAAACAAGCAGGTAATCGGAGCCATCGAGGGCTACTTCGGCCTGCACTTCGGGCCACAGCTGCACGCCGAACACAGTGCGGCGGGTTTGGGCAGCAGCGGGGCGGGCCAGCAGCATGGCACCTAGCAGAACCAGAGGTAATAGACGATTCATAGCAATAGTAGGGTGGAGCCTTTGCTCCGCCGCACGCGGGCATCGGAACGGACAGAAGCGGAGCAACGCAGCGGAAGCGCTTAAAGTTTAGGCGGGTGATACAAGCCTCGCAGGGCCAGGTAGGTGGCGTGGGCGAGTGGCGGAGCGAAGGCTCCGCCCTACTTCAGCTCCTCTATGGCCAGCCAAGCCATTAGGCCGGGACCGGTGGTGAGGGCTTGCTCGTCGATATCGAACGTGGGCGTGTGCACCGACGATGCAAACCGCCCATCGGCATGCCGCGTGCCGAGGCGGTAGAAGCACGAGGGCGCCGCCTGCGAGAAGTAGGCGAAGTCCTCAGCCGCCATCCACTGGTCGAGCTCCACTACGTTTTCAGGGCCGAGATATTGTTCGGCGGCGGCGCGCACGCGCGCTGTCAGGGCCGGCTCGTTCTCCAGGTACGGGTAGCCTACCCGGATTTCGAGCTCGCACACCGCGCCCATGCTTTCGGCCAAGCCTTCGCACAGCTTGCGCAGGTGCTGGTGGGCCTCGGCGCGCCACTCCTCGTTGAGGGTACGGAAGGTGCCTTCGATGTAGACCTCGTTGGGAATGACGTTGGTGGCGCCGTTGGCGATGACCTTGCCGAAGCTCAGCACCGAAGGCAGCTTGGGGTTGGCGCGGCGGCTCACAATCTGCTGGGCCGCCACGATGATATGAGCGGCTACCAGCACGGGGTCGAGGTTCATTTCGGGCATGGCCCCGTGGCCGCCCTTGCCTTTGATGGTCAGGTAAAGCTCGTCGGTACTGGCCATGTAGCGGCCGGGGCGCAGGCCAATTTTGCCGGCCGGCAGGTGCGGGAATACGTGTTGCCCGAGCACGTGGCCCACGGCTGGGTTCTGCAGCACGCCTTCCTTAATCATCAGCGAAGCACCGCCGGGCAGGCGCTCCTCGCCGGGCTGAAACATCAGCTTCACATTACCCTTGAACTCGCCTTTGAGCTCGGTGAGGATGCGGGCCGCGCCCAGCAGAGAGGCAGTGTGCACGTCGTGGCCGCAGGCGTGCATCACGCCCGGGTTGGTCGACTTGTAGGGAATGTCGCTGGCCTCCGTAATGGGCAGCGCGTCCATGTCGGCCCGCAGGGCAATAGTTGGGCCGCCCGGTTGGCCTTCGATGAGGGCTACCACGCCGGTGTTGGCCAGCGGCTGGGGTTTCAGGCCGAGCTTTTCAAGCTCTTTGGTGACAAAGGCAGCCGTGTTCACCTCCTCAAACGAGAGTTCGGGGTGGGCGTGCAGGTGGCGGCGCACGGCTACGGTATCGGCGGCGTATTGGGCAGCGAGGGCCTGAATGCGGGGGATGAGGTCGGGCATGGGTGGAGGCGGTATTGGACGTAGGTAGGCAGGAAATGAGGCAACACGACGTTTGTCATCCTGAGCATTCTGTGATTGAAGCAGAGACGAAGGACCTTATAGCCGCTGAACAACTTGCAGTAATAACAACCGACGCAAACGTAATAAGGTCCTTCGCAAGCTCAGGATGACAGGCAGCCTATCTATCTGCTGCCCTCCCCCCTACGGGTTCTTGTTCAGCAGTACCTGCGTGGCTTCCAGCTCCAACTTGGGCGTGGTACCGCGCAGACGGGTCATGGCGCGGGCTGCGTCGAGCCTGGTGAGGTAGTCGCCGATATAGAGGCGATACACCGGGGATTTGAACGTGATGTAGTCCGTTTCATCGGGGTAGCGGCCGATGATGGTACGCCGAATGGCCATTACCTGGTCGCGCTCCAAGCCTAGGTACACCAGCAGGCGGTAGCCCTGGGCGTATTTCACGTTCTGGTTGGTGTAGGCCTGGTCGCGCAGGCGCTGCTCTACTTGCGGGTTTACGTGATTGGTGGGCGGCACCGCAGTTCTGACGGCGGGCGCGGCGGCCACCGGCACCACCTTGGGCGCGGCAAAAACCGGACGGTACTTCGTCACGTCTTCGGCCGGCATGGGGGCGGTGGCCACGGGCTTCTTCGTGGTGTCGGCTGACGCGCTGGCGCGGGGGGCCTGCGCAGCCGTGCCGGCGCACGCGGCCAGGGCCAGCAGCGGAGTAGCAAGCAACATCTTAAGCAGCATTCGATTCATCAGATTCAGCAAGCAGGGCGATGCTATTGGACGAGCCGAGGCGGTCGGCCCCGGCAGCCACCAGTGCCTCGGCAGCGGCGCGGGTGCGGATGCCCCCGGCGGCCTTGATGCGCATGGTTTCGGGCAGCACGCGGCGCAGCAGCTCAATGTCGGCTACCGACGCGCCCCGGCTGGCAAAGCCCGTGGAAGTTTTCACGAAGTCGGCCTCGCCGGCCACGCACAAGCCGGCGGCCAGTTCAATCTCCACTTCCGAGAGCAGGGCCGTTTCGATGATGACCTTGAGCAGGGCCTGGTGCACGTGGCAGAGGTCGGCCAGGTCCAGAATCTCGTCCTGGATAGCGGCCGCCTTACCCGATTTCAGCGCCGAGATATTGATGACCATGTCCAGCTCGGTAGCCCCATCGTACAGGGCCACCTCGGCTTCCTTGAACTTGGCAGCCGAGGTGGCATAGCCCAGCGGAAACCCGATAACCGTGCAGATGCCCACGGCCGTGCCGGCCAGCTTGCCCGCGGCCAGGGCCACGTAGCAGGGCGGCACGCACACAGTGGCAAAGCCGTGCGCGGCCGCTTCGTCACAAAGCTGAATGATTTGCGCCTCCGTGCAATCGGGGCGCAGCAAGGTGTGGTCTATTCGGGCAGCGAAGGTCATGGGGCAAAGATAGGGCGCGCAATGGGCGGGGGCTGCGCCCGCCCGGCGGGCGGGGCTGAACCATTCGCGCCGCGAACCGCTTGCGCGGAAATCGGAACCTGCCCCATCGGGCCGTATCTTCCCTCTCCGCCGTTTCTTTATTATTACCTATGAACAACATTTTCTCGGATGTCTTTGCGCTCAGCTACGAGTCCGCGCCCAACCTGCTGGTGGGGCACTGGCTGCGCAACGTGGCCGACCGCAGCCTGCTGCCCCCGCAGGAAGAACTGCTAACGGCCGCACTGCACCACAACCGCTGCCGGTTTTGGCTGCTGGAGATGCGTCGCCAAGCCGCCTTTTCGCCGCTGCTGTTGGAGTGGCTGGGGGCCCTGCTGGCCCAGCAGGTAGTGTCGGTACTTGGCTCGCCAGTGTTCATCGCCTGCGTAGCCGACGAAAACCACCGCACCGAAATCGAGAGCATCAGCACCGGAACCCTGCTGCGCCAGCAGGCTGAACACGAGTTTTATCCCTATTTCTTCCAGGACGAAGCCGCCGCCCGCATCTGGCTGGCCGAAAGCCAGGACCACGCGCACCGTCCGCCCCGGCGCTAGGCAGAGTGGTCGCTACCCTGGCCGCGCATGCCGAAGCCAAAAAACCGCAATTGCAGCTCGAAAAGCTCTACGAGCCGCGCAACGCCGTGGTGGCCGAAGCCCTGCCCCTGGTGCAGCTAGCCTCCAAAACCCGGCAAGGCAACCTAGGTAAAGCCTGCCGTTTGCACTCCTAAAAAAAGGCCTTTTGCGTATGCAACGGGTCTTTTTGATTTCACGGCACCTTTGCCTGGCGTCAAAAGCGCTGGCCCTTACGAAGTCGTGCGGGCCCGTACTTTTGAACAAATCCTGCTCCTCATGGAAAACGACATCAAGTTTCTGCGCATCCAGAATTTCAAGTCCATCAAGGATGTCACGCTGCACCCCAGCCGCGTGAACCTAATTATCGGCGAACCCAACGTCGGCAAATCGAACCTGCTGGAAGCATTGACGCTGTTAGGAGCAGGATTATTAGAGCGTAATGAAAAATTTTTAGATGATGTAATTCGGTATGAAACAGTCTCAAATCTGTTTTATGATAATTACACTGGTCAGCCTATAATCGTTGAGTCTTCAAACGCGCTAGCAGTTATTAAGACATCAAGCTTACAAAGCTCTGGCTATCATTTCATTAGTGCTTCTAAAGAAGTTTTAAATGCCTACAAGCAACAAAGGAAATTGCAGCATGAAGCGTATATGCCAGAATTAAATCTAATCGAGGAAACAGATTGGGAAATTCTAGATATTATGACTGGTGATGGGCCACTAGTGGAAGCAGTCTTAGGTGAAACAAGAAGCAGAAGTCGAAAGCAAGCCTATCTTTTTAAATATCGACTGCAGGAAGATGGGACATCATCCCAACTTGGTTTATGCGCTATTCCACCACAAGCTCTTCCTAGACCATATAAGTATTTACCTAAACAGCCACATGATTCCATATACCGCGACAATTTTTTAGAGCCCCCTTTCGGCCACAATCTATCCAATATAGTCCAACGCAATCCAGCACTGCGAAAGGAGATAGGGTTACTTTTTAAGCACTACGGTTTGAGTCTTGTGCTACGTGTGAGCGAGCGGAAATTTGAAATTCAAAAGCAGGTAGACGATTTAGTGTATAATTATCCTTATTCACTTATTGCCGATACGCTGCAACGCATCATCTTCTACCTGGCCGCCATCGAAAGCAATGACGATGCGGTTCTGCTGTTCGAGGAGCCCGAGGCCCACTCCTTTCCGGTGTACGTGTCGAAGTTGGGCCGGCGCATCGTGGAGAGCCGCAACAATCAGTTCTTCATCGACACGCACAGCCCCTACCTCATTACCGAGATACTGGAAACGATGCTCACCGACGACGCACAGGCCGGCGAGCTGGCCATGTTCGCGGCCTACTACGAAGACCACCAAACCAAGGTGCACCAGCTCAGCGACGAGGAAATCCGTAGCATCCGTGCCGATGGCATCGACGTGTTCTACAACATGAAGCGGTTCACAACCGGCGCGGCCCACAATGCCTGAAAACGTCCTGTTCGTGCCCGAGTGCCACGTCGACACCGCCCTCACCCGCACCCTGCTCGCCGACCGCCTTACGTTCATCAACCACCAGCACGGCATTTCCAAAGTAGCCAACGTGCTGCGCCAGCAAGCCGAATCAGGCCACGTGCGCTTCGTGGTGGGCATGGTGGACAAAGACAAGAAGTTCGCCGATGTGAAGTATCTGCAGCCATTCGCTGCCTCGCGGCCCGTAGCGGTTCGCCCCGGCCCCGATTGCCGCTACGCCATCCATCAGCACCCGACGCATTCCAACCATTACCTCATCGTAATGGAACCGGCCTGCGACACCTGGATTTTCGAAGCTGCCCACGCCGCCGGGCTAGCCCCTGCCCACTTCGGCTTGCCTTCCGCTCTGCCGGCTTTCATCGACGTGATGAAAGCCGAAGACGCTGAAGACAACCCGCAGTTAATTCGCTTGTTGCAAGCCATCAGGCAAGCCCAACCCGCCGCCTACCGCGAGCTAGCCGAGTTCGTAGCCGACGTGATGGACCAGAACAGCAAGCTCTGGCGGTAACTGCACAAAAAAGGCGGCCTTCCCAATGGAAGGCCGCCTTTTCAGTCTCAGGCATACGGTGAACTAGTCCACCAGCACGGCGCGGCCGTCGGCCACGTCCTGCTCGACCGACTTGTACTTCACGTCGCGTACGATGCGGCCGTCCATGTACTGCACGCTCACCTTGTCATTGCGGTTGGCCACTTTCTGGCTGCGCACGGGGGTTTGCTTTACAGCAGCCTGCGGGAGGTCCTGGGGGCCCATGTCTTCGGGGCCAGCGCCGAGCGAGTGCAGCATGTCTTCGTGCTCCACGGTGAGCTGGGGGGCGTGCTCTTCGTCTTCGAGGTAGTAGTCGGGCTCGTCGTTGGTGCCCACCATGCTGGTGTTCACCGGTACGTCGGCATGGAAGAGGAAGGTCGTGGTTTCCTCGTTCACCTTGCCAATCATGCGCTTGAACAGCTCGAAGCTTTCGAACTTGTACACCAGCAGCGGGTCCTTCTGCTCGTACACCGCGTTTTGCACTACCTGTTTCAGGTCGTCCATCTGGCGCAGGTGTTGGGTCCAGGCCGTGTCAATTACTGACAGCACCACTACTTTCTCCATCTGGCGCAGAATGTCGTGGCCGCCGGTGGCCTGGGCGCGGCGCAGGTTGGCAATGGCCTGCACCTGCTTTTTGCCATCGGTGAAGGGCACGGCAATGTTCTCGTAGGGCGCGCTCTGGCTCAGCAGGTCGTTGATGAGGGGCATCGCGTTGCTGGCGATGTGCTCGTTCTTGCTTTGGAAGTAGCCCAGGGCCTCGTCGTACAGCTTTTGGGTTAGAGCCGGCAGTTGCATGCTGGTCAGTTCCTGCGCCGTTATGTAGGTATCGTAACCGAAGACCTTGATGATGTTCAGCTTGAAATCTTCGAAGTCGCCCGTGATTTTGTGGCCGGCCGCGATTTCCTCGCTCACGTCATACACCATGTTCAGGATGTCGACTTCCATGCGGTCGCCGTGCAGGGCGTTGCGGCGGCGCTTGTAGACCACTTCGCGCTGGGCATTCATCACGTCGTCGTACTCCAGCAGGCGCTTGCGGGTACCGAAGTTGTTTTCCTCCACCTTCTTCTGGGCGCGCTCAATGGAGTTGGTAATCATGGAGTGCTGAATCACTTCGCCCTCTTCCATGCCCATGCGGTCCATCAGCTTCGCAATCCGGTCCGAGCCGAACAGGCGCATCAGGTTATCCTCCAGGCTCACGAAGAACTGTGAGGTGCCCGGGTCGCCCTGGCGGCCGGCACGGCCCCGCAGCTGGCGGTCGACGCGGCGGCTTTCGTGGCGCTCGGTGCCGATGATGGCCAGACCACCCGAACCTTTCGAAGTTTCGCGCAGCTTGATGTCGGTACCACGACCGGCCATGTTGGTGGCGATGGTTACGGTGCCGGGGTAACCGGCGGCGGCCACAATCTCAGCCTCGCGCTGGTTCTGCTTGGCGTTCAGCACCTGGTGCGGAATGCCCCGCAGCTTCAGCATGCGCGACATCAGCTCCGAAATCTCCACCGACGTGGTACCTACCAGTACCGGGCGACCGGCTTCCACCAGCTTCTGGATTTCGAGGGCCACGGCGTTGTATTTCTCACGCACCGTCTTGTACACCTGGTCATCCGAGTCCTGGCGCTGAATGCCGCGGTTGGTGGGAATCACCACCACGTCGAGCTTGTAGATTTCCCAGAACTCGCCGGCTTCGGTTTCGGCCGTGCCGGTCATGCCGCACAGCTTGTGGTACATGCGGAAGTAGTTCTGCAGCGTCACGGTAGCGTAGGTCTGCGTGGCGTCTTCCACACGCACGTTTTCCTTGGCCTCAATAGCCTGGTGCAGGCCATCGGAATAGCGGCGGCCTTCCATCACGCGGCCGGTTTGCTCGTCCACAATTTTCACCTTGCCGTCGTCGGTCAGGATGTACTGGTCGTCCTTCTCAAACAGCGTGTAGGCCTTCAGCAGCTGGTTCACGGTGTGTACCCGCTCGCTTTTCTCGTTGTAGTCGCTCATCAGCTTGTCTTTTTGCTGGAGCTTCTCTTCGGCCGAGAGTGCCACGTTTTTCTCGATGTCGGCGATGGCCATGCCGATGTCGGGCATGATGAACAGCTTGGGGTCCTCGCCCTGCGCCGTAATCAGGTCAATGCCTTTTTCGGTCAGCTCAATTTGGTTGTTCTTCTCGTCAATGGTGAAGAACAGCGGCTCATCAGCCTTGGGCATCTGGCGCGAGTTGTCGGCCAGGTAATGGTTTTCAGTGGCTTGCAGCACCGCCCGAATACCGGGCTCCGAGAGGAACTTGATGAGCGGCTTGCTCTTGGGCAGGCCGCGGTGGGCTCGGAACAGCATCAGGCCGCCTTCACCGTTCTTGTCGCCTTCCTCAACACCAGTTTTGCCTTCGGCGATGAGCTTGCGGGCCTGCACGAGGTAGTTCTGCACCACCTTCTTCTGCTCATCCACCAAGCGCTGGATGCGCGGCTTGAGCTGATAGAACTCGTGCACGTCGCCGCGCGGCACCGGGCCAGAGATGATGAGCGGCGTCCGCGCATCGTCAATCAGCACGGAGTCTACTTCGTCGACCATGGCGAAGTGGTGCTTGCGCTGCACCAGCTCCTCAGGGTCACGCGCCATGTTGTCGCGCAGGTAGTCGAAGCCAAATTCGTTGTTGGTACCGTAGGTGATGTCGGCCTGATAAGCGGCACGACGCTCCGGCGTGTTGGGCTGGTGCTTGTCGATGCAGTCCACAGTGATGCCGTGGAATTCGAACAGCGGCGCGTTCCATTCGGAGTCACGCTTGGCCAGGTAGTCGTTCACCGTTACCAGGTGCACCCCCCGTTTGGACAAGGCATTCAGGAACGAGGGCAGGGTCGAAACCAGCGTCTTGCCTTCGCCAGTAGCCATCTCAGCGATTTTGCCCTGGTGCAACACCGCGCCGCCCATCAGCTGCACGTCGTAGTGCACCATGTCCCACACGATTTCGGCACCGGCCGCCAGCCACTTGTTGGCCCAGATGGCCTGGTCACCCACAATCTGGCAGTTGGGGTGCGTGGTGGCGTACTCACGGTCGCGGGCGTTGGCGGTCACCACCAGCTGGCCGTTTTCCTTGTAGCGGCGGGCGGTGTCCTTCACAATGGCGAAGGCGGCAGGCAACACTTCCAGCAGCACGGCTTCGAGGTCTTTGTTGCGCTGCTTTTCCAGCGCGTCAATCTGCTCGAACAGTCCCTCTTTGGCGGCTACATCCAGTTGGGGTTGCGATTCAATTTGCTGGTGCAGCCCGGCAATCTGCCCGTCGAGGCCAGCAAGACGCTCGGCAATGCGGGCACGCACCACGTCGGTCTGGGCACGCAGCTGGTCATCGGTCAAGCCGGCCAGTTTGGCATATTCGGCATTAATCAACGCCACGTAGGGCGTGATTTCCTTTAAATCACGCTCCGACTTGGAGCCGAATATTTTGGCGACGGTCTTGCCTAGGAAGTCAAACATCAGGTAGTTTTTATAGCGAAATGCGTTTGCGCGCACCCCAAATTTACGGAGCGTTCTGCTAAAACCATCCCAAAACGAAAAGCCCCGCCAAATTGGCGGGGCTCGTAGCAACGTAGCGCGCAGCCTTTGCTGCCTACGCGAGCGCAGCGAGCAAGCAGAACCGCGCCATTGCCCATGCTCGCTGCGCTCGCATACGCAGCGCGCTACTTTTACTCCGGCTGCGGCGAGCGGCTCACCAGCTTCTCCACCAGGGCGGTGCTGCCCGAAATGGCTGGGCGAGCGGGCTTAGCGGCATTTTCCTTCTCCGTCAACTTCTTATAGAGCGTGAGGGCCTGGGCTACCACCTGGTCCATGTTGTAATACTTGTAGGTAGCGAGGCGGCCTACGAAATGCACATTGGGCGTTTCGTCGGCCAGCTTCTTATACTTGTTGTACAGCTCGGCGTTTTCGGCCATTGGGATGGGGTAGTACGGGTCGCCTTCAGCCTGCGGGTACTCGTACACGATGGCCGTTTTGGGGTGGTCCTGGCCGGTGAGGGCCTTGAACTCGGTGATGCGCGTGTAGGGGTGCTCGTTGGGGTAGTTCACTACGGGTGCGGCGAGGTGCTTCTCCTTGTTCAGCGTTTCGTGCTTGAACTCCAGCGAGCGATAGGGTAGCTTGCCAAACTTGAAGTCGAAATACTCGTCCACGGGGCCCGTGAAAATCATTTCCTTGAAGGGAATGAAGTCCATAATTTCATGGTAGTCCGTGTTTAGCATCACTTTGATGTTCGGGTGGTTGAGCATGTTCTCAAACATCCGGGTGTAGCCGTGCAGCGGCATGGCCTGGTAGGTATCGGTGAAGTACCGGTCGTCGCGGTTGGTACGGGTAGGCACCCGCGAAGTCACCGACTTGTCGAGCTGCGACGGGTCGAGACCCCACTGCTTGTTGGTGTAGTTCTTGAAGAACTTATTGTAAAGCTCACGGCCTACTTTGCTTACCACCACGTCTTCCGACGTCTTAATAACGTCCACATGCTCAGCAACTGAGGCAAAGAACTCATCCAGTTCGAAGCTCGTCAGGTTCAAGCCATAAAGCTTGTTAATGGTGTCGAGGTTAATGGGCATGGGCACGTGCTGCCCGTCGACCGAAGCTAGTACGCGGTGCTCGTAGGGGCGCCAGTCGGTGAAGTTGCCGAGGTAGTCGAACACATCCTTCGAATTGGTGTGAAAGATATGCGGACCATACTTGTGCACCAGAATGCCGTCCTCGTTATAATGGTCGTAGGCATTGCCAGCGATGTGGCTGCGCTTGTCAACGATGAGAACTTTTTTGTTGCTGCGGGTAGCCAGCCGTTCGGCGAGCACGCTGCCGGCAAAACCGGCCCCAACGATGAGATAGTCGAACATGGTGTGTAGGGTATGGGAGTGAGTGGGGAAGGGAGTAATTATCTAATACCTGGCTTGATGAAGCACTGACTAGGTTTTCAGCAGCTTGTAAGGCCATTGCGGCTATTTGCCTGCTGAAAAACATTCAGCTTCGGGTAATTGGTGGCAGCGTTACTTCCGACACCTTCGTGGCCATTCGCGGCTCATGGGCCCCGGTGGTGGTGGCGGCGTCGGGTGTTTTGGCCGAGAGGCGGGCCTGCATCAGGTCCACCATCTGCTGCCAGGTCTGGTCCCAGGAAATGGTCGCCAGGTAATCGTCGGTGCGTTGGCGCCAGTCGGCGTCGGCACGCTGGGTCAGTGCATTTTTGATGGCCTTGCCGAAGTCGGCCGCGTTATCGGCAATCTGTACCAGGTTAAGGTCGCCGTAGGGCCGTACCACGTCGCGGATAGGCGTACTAACCACCGGGTTACCCGCGGCGAGGTACTCCGGGGTTTTGGTGGGCGAGATGAACTTGGTGCTTTCGTTATCTGCAAACAGGAGCGTCGCCACATCCCAACCCTTTAGGTAGGCGGGCAGTTCCTTATAATCTTTGCCGCCGAGGTAATGCACGTTGGCTGTACGGGGCAAAATGGCGGGGTCAATCTTCACCACCGGTCCAATGATGACAAATTGCCACTCCGGATGGTTCTGCGCCAACTGCCGCAGCAGTTCAATGTCGAGGCGCTCATCGACTACTCCGAAGAAGCCGACGCGTGGGTGCGGAATGCTGGTCTGGTCGGCGGGCTCGGCCATGGGGCCGCGGGCCTGGCCAAAGTGCGCTTTGTCGATGCTGCTCGGGAACGGATGTGCATCGGGGTGCTGCTCGCGCTTGGATTCATAGAGCGTGTGACCGCCGGTGAACACGAGGTCGGCTTTGGCGAAAAGCTCCTGCTCGCGTTTTTTGAGCTCGGGTGGGGCAAACTTGAACGCGGCCAACTCGTCCATGCAGTCATACACGGTGAGTTTGGGCGTAAACTGACGCGACTTGCCGAGGGCCATTGGCGTGTAATACCAGAACAGGTAGTTGGTTACGCCCTGCTCGCTGAAGTAATGGCTCAGCACTTCGAACTGGGCCTGGTCGGCGGCATCTTCGTCGGCGCGCAGGCGCTGGGGCAAGTGCACGACCACCACTTTCACCCCATTGTCGCGGTCTTTAATCTCAACGTGTGGCTCGATGAGGTTGTCGCTGTGATAAAAAGCATCTTCGACGTAAAATACCCGGCCTTGTTGGGCGAAGCGCGACAGGAGATGCTGTGGGCGCTGCCACACAAAATCCCAGTGCAGATGCGCGAAGCATACCAGGTCGGGCAGAGAATACGTAAACGTTGTTTCGGCGCCTGATGCGCTGGGCCGGACAGCGTTGGCAGAAGGGCGTGGGAACGCTTCCACCGTCGAAGAAGGGGGCATGAAGAGTAGCAGGAAAAGGGGTTTCGTGCCACACCGGAGGAACTCGTTGACCTACTCGGCTGGGGCGCTTGCTACCCTATACGCAACCCTTCGGCCAAAGGATATAGACCAGCTTACATTGCTAAGTATTCACCTAGTCTTACCTTTACCACAGGTATATAAGGCTACGCAGATTCTCCTATAATTGTCGAAGCCTGCAGCAGACATTGCCATTCTACGGCATCGACCCAGCCATCCGCGGTGCGTAACCAGCCATGCCGGATGCCCACGCGTCGGAAACCAGCGGCACGAAACAACTTCAAACTCGCTGCGTTATCGGCGCCTACGGTCGCGTAAATCTGGTACAGGCGCAGCACGCTGCGAGCGTACTCTTTTAGTAGTTCCAACGCCTGCCGAGCATAGCCGTGGCGGCGCTCACTGGCCAGAATAATGATGCCTACCCCCGCCCGCTGGTGCAGCGGGTCGTAATCGAACAGGTCGACGATGCCAATGGCCGGGCTGCCAATATCAGTAGTAATTACCAGCCGTAGCTGGCGCACTACGTAGAAATCCGCACTGGCATGCTCCAGGTATTCGCGCAGCGTGTGGCGCGATACCGGCGCGAGCGTGTCAGATACCCCCCAGATGTCGGGGTCGTTTTCGAGGGCGAAAAGAAATTCGAGGTCTTCGGGTTCGAGGGCGCGCAGGTTCATGGTTGAATAAAGGTATCGCGCGCCGGCAGCATCCGGAGGACGCTGGGCAAAAACAGGCGTTTTCTGCGCTGCTGCTGCATTTCCGGCAGGCACAGCATGGCAGCAAAAGTGGTAGCCACAAAAAATAAGTTATGCACAATCAAACATTGCACAACCATAACCCGTTTACCTTTGCGAAACTCTATGGCTACCTCCCCCACCCCACCCGCCAAAAACTCGCTGCTTAGGCTGGAGAACCAGCTGTGCTTCCCGTTTTATGCGGTATCGCGACTGCTCACCAAAGCTTATCAGCCGCTGTTGCAGGCGCTCGACCTCACGTATCCACAGTACCTCGTGTTTCTGCTGTTGTGGGAGCACGAGCAGCTGACGGTGAAGGAGCTGGGCGAAAAGCTGCTGCTCGATTCGGGCACGCTCACGCCGCTGCTCAAACGCATGGAGCAGAAGCAGTGGCTGAGCCGACGCCGCGACCCGCGCGACGAACGGTCGGTCATCATCGCACTGCTGCCGGCCGGTCGGGCCCTCGAAGCTCAGGCCGAAAAGATTCCGTTGCAGATGCTTGATAAAATGCAGATGTCGGAAGCCGAAATACTGGCTCTGCGCACTCACCTCACCCATTTACTTACCCAGCTGGCTTAGCAGCCAGCGCTTTACTTTTTTTCTTATTCCGATGAAAATCGAAAAAATCTTCACTGCTCAGGCCCTGGCCAAAGGCGGCCGCGACGGCCACGTTACTACCAACAACAACGTGCTCAGCATCGACCTGAGCACGCCCAAGGAGATGGGCGGCCCCGGCAAAGCCGGCGCGACCAACCCCGAGCAGCTGTTTGCCGCTGGCTATGCGGCCTGCTTCGAAGGCGCGCTGGGTGTAGCCGCCCGCCAGGCCAACGTGCGCCTGGAAAACGTGACTGTGGAAGCCTTCATCGGCTTCGGTAAGGCTGAGGACGGCGGCTACGGTATCTCGGCCGACCTGCACGTAAACCTGCCCGGCTTCGAGCAAAAGCAGGCCGAAGAGCTGGTGGAAGCGGCTCACGGCATTTGCCCCTACTCGCGTGCCACCAAAGGCAACATCGAAGTAAGCCTTACCACTACGACTAACGCTTAAGCGTAGTAATCTCCCAGTCTATCTAATTCTGACAAGGCCTCGGTCTACGCCGGGGCCTTGCTGTTTTCGGCAATTATTGTCACTCATCTGTTAACTCTCTCCCATGAAAATTGCCATGATTCTGACTTCGCACGACCAGCTCGGCGACACCGGCCACAAAACTGGTTTCTGGCTCGAAGAATTCGCTGCTCCTTACTATGCGTTCGTTGATGCCGGCGCCGACATTACCCTCGCTTCGCCCAAAGGCGGCCAGCCACCCCTCGACCCCAAAAGCGACGAGACCGGCGCCCAGACCGCAGCCACGGAGCGCTTTAAGCAAGACCCCGCCGCTCAAAAAGCCCTAGCTAATACGGTAACGCTCGACACCATCAAGGCCGAGAATTTTGATGCCGTGTTCTACCCCGGTGGCCACGGCCCGCTGTGGGATTTAGCCGAAGACGCCAAGTCAATTGCCCTCATCGAAAGCACCTACGCCGCCGGCAAGCCGCTAGCGCTGGTGTGCCACGCTCCCGGCGTGCTACGCCGCGTGAAGGCTGCCAACGGCGAGCCCCTGGTACGCGGCAAGGCAGTTGCCGGCTTCACAAATACTGAAGAAGAAGCGGTGCAACTGACCAACGTGGTGCCCTTCCTGGTAGAAGACATGTTGAAGGAAAACGGCGGCAACTATTCGAAAGGTGCCGACTGGCAGCCCTACGTTGTAACCGCCGGCAACCTGATTACGGGCCAGAACCCGGCCTCTTCGGAGCCCGCAGCCCAAGCGCTGCTGAAGATGCTGGCGAAGTAAGCGCAGCTTAACTCACGCACAAAAAAGCCTCCCGTTGTTGCGGGAGGCTTTTTCTGCTTTTATAGACATTTGTAAAACTACACCTCTCCGCCAAATACGCGCGTAGCCGGGCCACTCAGCCACACGTTGGCAAAGCCGCCATCGGGCTGCTGCTCGAAGCTCACTTCCAACTCGCCGCCCATGGTTTGCAACCGTACCGGCGATACCGCACCGCGCTGCGAGGCAGCCAGGGCTACGGCCGTGACGCCAGTGCCACAGCTCAGGGTTTCATTTTCGACGCCACGCTCGTAGGTGCGCACGGGCCAGGCATGGGCGGGGTCGGCGGGTACTTCGACGAAGTTGACGTTGGTGCCGACGGGGTCGTAGGCTTGGTCGTAGCGAATGTCGTGGCCGGCGCCGTACACGTCGAATTCGGCCAGCTTGTGGCCTTCTTCGGGGTCGAGGAAGTGAATATGGTGGGGCGAGCCGGTGTGCAGAAACACGTCGTCCTCCCCTATTTCGGCTTCAATCGGGGCATTCACGTCAATCATGCGCAGGCGCACGGTGCCGTCGGGTTCCACGCGGGCGTCGTGGGGGCCATCGACGGCCAGAAAACGGGTTTCGGAGTTGATGAGGCCGAGGTGTTTGGCGAAGGCCACGGTGCAGCGGCCGCCGTTGCCGCACATGGAGCTGGGGCGCCCGTCGGCGTTGAAGTACACCATTTCGAAATCGAAATCGGGCTTGTTGCGCAGCAGAATCAGGCCATCGGCCCCGATGCCGAACCGACGGTCGCAGAGGCGGGCGATAAGCGGCTGGTCAGTTTCGTCGAAAGCGCGGGCCCGGTCGTCAATCATCACGAAGTCGTTGCCGGTGCCCTGATATTTGTGGAATTGCATGTATTGATAACTAATAATTTTCTGGTTAGGCAAACGTGCTGCAAAGAAACCGGCTGGCGGACTTATCGTTCCTCGTGGCCCTGCTCGGCCAGGTTGCCGCAGCGTATCCAGTTCTCCCAGCGCTTGCGTTTGGGGGCAATTTTGCCGCGCAGGTACTTCTCCATAATAAGTGAGGCCAGTGGGGCTGCTGAGAGGCCGCCGAAACCGCCGTTTTCGATGTACACCGCCACCACAATTTTCGGGTTGGTTGCCGGCGCAAAACCGGCAAAGGTGGCGTGGTCGTCGCCCTCGTCGTTCTGCACGGTGCCGGTTTTGCCAGCTACCTCAATGCCTATATCAGCCAGGGAGGCCAGCTCGGCAGTGCCACCGGGGCGCATGGCCGCCACCATGCCCGGAATCAACTCGGCGAAATGTACGCTGTCGACCAGCGTGTGGTGCTTCTGACGGAAGCGGGCCAGCGGCGCGTCGGAGTCGCCCACGGCCCGCACAAAATGCGGCGCAATAAACCAGCCCCGGTTGGCAATGGTGGCCAGCACGTTGGCCGTTTGCAGCCCAGTCAGGTTGATTTCGCCCTGCCCGATGCTGAGCGAATAGATGGTGCGGTAGTTCCAGCGGCGGGCGCCGTAGTGGCGGTCGTAGTAGGCCGGGGTGGGAATAAACCCGGGGTTTTCGCGGGGCATATCAACCCCCAGCAGCGTATCGAGGCCGAAGGATTTGACGTGGCGCGTCCAGGCGGCCAGGTTTTGGTGGCGCACGCGCACGGTATCGACGGGCTGGGCCAGCGAGTCGGGCACGTTGTCGACTACCGCCCGCAGCACGCGGTAGAAGTACGGGTTGCAGCTGTATTTGAACGCCTGCGTGAGGTTGTGGGCATTGGGGTGCTCGTGCACGCAGTTGATGAGCGACTGGTCGCAGCGGAACCCGGTTTTGGCCGTGATGGCCCCCAGCTGCAACGCCACAGCCGCATTCACCAGCTTGAACACCGAGCCCGGCGGGTTGGCCAGCAGCGCCGGGCGGTTCAGCAGCGGCATGTCGGGGTTGAGGAGCAGCGCCCGCCGCTCGCCCCCACGCCCCAAGGCAGTAAGGGTAGCCGGGGCAAACGTGGGGGCCGAAACGTAGCAGAGAATTTCGCCGGTAGCCGGCTCCAGCGCGACAATGTAGCCGCGGCGCTCGGCCAGTATGCGCTCGGCGTAGGCCTGCAGGTCGGCATCGAGGCTCAGGTGCAGGTCCTGGCCGGGCTGGAAGGCAGTATCGGCAGCCCAGGTGCCGTGGGCATGGCCCAGCGCATCGCGCAGCGGGTGGTAGGCGCCGCGCCGGCCTGCCAGCAAGGCATTATAGTAGCTTTCGATACCGCCGTTGCGGAGCCGAAAAAAGCGGCCCCGGGCCAACTGCTGCGCCTGTGTCAGAAACGGCTGCGCGTTGCTATAAGCATAGCCCAGCACCGGTGCAGCCACGGGCCGGCGGTAGTTGCGGGCCGTGTATTCGCGTACCACCAAGGCGGGCCATGCGCGCTGATGCCGGCGCAGGGTATCGGCTTCAGAAACGGTCAGCTCCAGCTGCAGGGGCAACTGGCGGCGCTGCAGGTCGCGGCTGCGGAACTCGAAGGCACTATCGGGCCAGCCCAGCAGGCGGTTAAGACGGGCCGAATCGAGCCACTTGCGACGCGGCAGCACCAGCAGGTAGTGGCGACCGGTGTACACCAGCAGCGAATCGTGGCGGTCGAATACCTGCCCGCGGTGCGGCCACTTTACTTCGCGGTGCTCCGTGTAAGTATCAGGAGCCAGCACGGCGCGTAATGGCGCGTTGGGCGTGCGCAGCCACCACAGCCCAAGCGCTAGCACGGCGAACAAGACGACCGAAACCCAAACTAACTTCTTGCGAGTGGCAGGCAGCATCCGGTAAAGCTAGCGGTTAGGCACCGCGTGGGCCGGGCTTCTTCGATGAACCGGGTTAGCGGCCGCTTGAAGTGGGCAGATTAACGGGGTATGGCCAACGGCAACCTCAGCTACTACTAAGCGAGCAGCTTGCGCAGCAGCACAATCTGGCCCGCGTGGTAGAGGTAGTGCTGAGCTACTCCGTGCAGCATCTGGTAAGCGGTGTAGCTGTTGCCCTGCGGCGGCTCGAAGGTGGCCCCGATAACGCGGTCCAGCTCGTTTTCGGGTAAGGTTTCAACAAACGCTAGAAGCTGCTGCTGGGCCTTGTGTAGCGCGGCTAAAGCCGCCTGCCAGTCGGTTTCGGCGAGGTTGTTGGGCAGGGCGGGCCAGTCTTCGGCAGCGCCGGGTTGCAAGGGCTTGTTGCCGGCCAAGCGACGCCGCACAATGGCGGTCCAGCTCGCAACGTGCAGCACAATCTCCCAGATGCTGTGGGCATTTTTAATGGGATACTGGGCGGCCTGAGCAGCAGTTACCCCTTCCAGATTGGTCAGCAGCGAAGGACCGCACCACGGTTCACCGTCGAACGCATGGCGGAGCTGGTCGAGCAGGCGAGGGATTTCAGGCATGTGGAAAGTGGGGAGGCTATAGGAGAAGCAAAACAGCAATACGATATCGAGCCCCGAAAGGCTTGAGCCAGCATCTCGGCCCAAATGCCACGCCCTGCCGGGTAAGACCCTACCGGGCACGGCCCCTACCTTTGCAGCCTGCTTATGTACGACTTCCTCACCACCTCCCCCTGGCCCGACTACGAGCTGATTGATTCCGGCAACTTCCAGAAGCTCGAACGTTTCGGCAAGTACGTGCTGGCCCGGCCCGAGCCGCAGGCCATCTGGGACCCGCACCTGCCGCTTACAGAATGGGAACGCGCCGATGCCGCTTTTGCCCGCGCCCCCGGTTCCACCGAGAAAGGCCAGTGGCGCCTCAAGCCCGACATGCCCGAGCAATGGCTCATCGACTACCAGCGACCCGACGGCCTGAAGCTAAAATTCCGCCTTGGTCTCTCGTCGTTCAAGCACGTGGGGCTGTTTCCGGAGCAGGACCCCAACTGGCAGTTCATCTACAACCAAACGCGGAAGCGCCGCGCCAAGCTGCCGCGCGTGCTCAACCTGTTTGCCTACACCGGCGCCGCCACGCTGGCTGCCCGCGCCGCCGGCGCCGACGTCACGCACCTCGACTCAGTGAAGCAGGTGAACTTCTGGGCCCGCGACAACATGGAAGCCAGCCAGCTCGACGGGGTGCGCTGGCTCGTAGAAGATGCCATGAAGTACGTGCGGCGCGAAGTGAAGCGCGGCAGCAAGTACCAGGGCCTCATCCTCGACCCACCCGCCTACGGCCGCGGCCCTAACGGCGAAAAGTGGCAGCTCGAAGACGAGTTGAACGAGATGCTCAAGCTCAGCCAGCAATTGCTCGACCCCGAGGACCATTTCTTCGTGGTAAACCTGTATTCGCTGGGTTTCTCGGCCCTTATTCTGGATAACCTGACCACCGCCATTTTCCCTGGTGAGAAGGCGGTGCGCGAGTTGGGCGAGATTTACCTGCACGATGCGGGCCAGCGCAAGCTACCCCTGGGCACGTTCTGCCGGTTTGCTACGTAGCGTGGGCCCAGCCTCAGGCCGGCTTGTTTAGCCACTGCTGGAATATGAGCGCACCCACTGCGTAAGCCAGCACATCGACGGGGTCGGCTACGGCCGTAGCTGACCAAAGAGGTAGCACGCCTTCGAACCAGAGGACTACAATGCCCCAGGCCGCCAGCACCCACGTGCCCGGCAGCATAGCCCGCCGGTCGTATACCAATTGGTGCGCGGCCAGGGCCAGGCTGAGAATAATAGGCAGGCACAGCACGTCGCTCAGGTAGGAAGTGAGCCAGGCCGGCAACGACCAGTGCAGCCAGCGTTTATTGAGTTGGTAGCTCCCATATATCAGGGCGCAACCCAGAAACAACGGGTGGCGGAGCACGGCCGGCGCCCGCATGTTAGGCCGCGATAGCCGTCACCAGCCAGACAATGAACCCCAAGATGGCGATAAACAACAACTGCCCACCGCGCACGATGGTCTTGAAAAACCACACGATGCCGCCATCTTCGGGATTGATTTGTATGAGCTCGATACCTCCTCGCAGGTGCTCCGTGGCTGCCTGCTGCTGGTCTTCGGCGTGAGTGCGCGGGTCCAGGAACTCACCACAGTGCTCGCAACGGTCGGCACCTTGCTGTTGCCATTGCGACCACTGCTGGCAAGAAGGGCACTTCTTTGTAGAAACCAGATTTTTATCAGCCATAGCTCGTACTTGCGCCCAAAGTTACGTAGGAAGCCGACGAACAATAGTGCTTCTTCGATATAAACCCGCTTGCCTTCCCGGGCCTTTGCTACGCCACCCCTCAATGCATCAAATCACCAGCCACCAGCGCCGCGTTGCCCTTATCGACATGGGTACTAACACCTTCCACCTGCTCATCGTGGAAATGCCCACCGTGCCCGGCGAAAAGCCAGTGCCCCTGCTGCGCACTAAAGCTGGCGTGCGCCTGGGCGAAGGCGGCATTAGCCAAGGCATCATCGCGCCCGAAGCCTATGCCCGCGCGCTGCACACACTGGCCGGTTTCAAGGAAGAAATTGAGCTGCACGAAGCCCAGGAAGTGCGCGCCACCGCCACCAGCGCCATGCGCGTGACGAAAAACGGCCCCGACCTGGTGCGCGACATTTTCGAGCAAACCGGCATTCAGGTCAACGTCATTCCCGGCGACCGCGAGGCCGAACTCATTTGCGAAGGCGTGCGCCAGGCCGTGGATTTGGGCGAGGAAGCCCAGCTGATTATGGACATCGGCGGCGGCTCGGTCGAGTTCATCGTTGCCAACCAGCGCACCATTTTCTGGAAGCAGAGCTTTGAAATAGGCGCGCAGCGCCTGCTCGACAAGTTCTTCCCCGACCCCAGCGGCGTATTTCCTGCCGAAGCGGTGGAAGCCGAGCAGCGCTACCTCAGCACGGTGCTGGAGCCGCTTATCGAAGCCGTGCAGCGCTACCGGCCCGTCAGCCTCGTGGGGGCTTCGGGCAGCTTCGACAGCCTTGCCGACATGCAAATTGGGAACTTGCGCACTGAAAGTGAGTTGCCTCCCTGCACCGAGCTGGCGCTGGAATCCTTCCAAACCAGCTACCGCCACCTGCTCAGCGGCAACCACGAGCAGCGCAAAGCCCTGCCCGGCATTCTGCCCATGCGCGCCAATATGCTGGTAGTGGCGGCCGTGCTGATTGACTTTGTACTGGGCATTGCCGAAATCACGCGCATCCGCACCTCGGCTTACGCGCTCAAAGAAGGACTATTGGCCGAAATGCTGGCCGTATAAAACGTCATGCAGAGCGCAGCGAAGCATCTCGCTTGTGGCAGTAACTCAATCATGAAAGCGTCAATAAGTAGTGGCACGCGAGATGCTTCGCTGCGCTCTGCATGACGTGCAGCTAAACCACCAATGCCGACTTTTTCCTATACCCAGCTTTTCACCTTCACCGAAAGAGTTTTCCGCCGCATCGGCTGCCCCGAAGCCGATGCTACGCTGGCCACCGAAACCCTGCTCTCGGCCGACCTGCGCGGCATCGACTCGCACGGTGTGGCCCGCCTCATGGGCTACGTGCGCCTCTGGGAGGCTGGCCGCATCAACGCGACGCCCCGCGTGGGCATCACCTACGAAACGCCCAGCACCGCGGTGGTGGATGGCGACGGTGGCCTGGGCTTGGTGGTGGGTCCCAAAGCCATGCGCATTGCTATCGAAAAGGCCCAGCAGGTGGGTTCCGGTTGGGTTTCGGTGAAAAACTCCAATCACTTCGGCATTGCGGGCTACCATGCCATGCTGCCCCTGGCCCACGACATGATTGGCATCGCCATGACCAACGCCTCGCCGCTCGTGGCCCCTACCTATTCGCTTGACCGCCTGCTCGGCACCAACCCCATCGCCGTGGCCGTGCCCGCTGGCGAGCAACCCGATTTCGTGGCTGATATGGCCACCACTACTGCCGCCAATGGCAAGCTCGAAATTGCCCAGCGCAAAGGCACGCCCCTGCCCGAAGGCTGGGCTCAAACCGCCGACGGCCAACCCAGCACCGACGCCAATGCTGTAAAAAACGGCGGCGCGCTGCTACCGCTCGGTGGCGCAACCGGCTCGCACAAGGGTTATGCTTTGGGGAGCATCGTCGACATCTTTTCGGCGGTGCTGTCTGGTGCGAACTACGGGCCGTGGGTGCCGCCCTTCGTGGCTTTCCTCCAACCTTCGGCCAACCCGGTGGGTCAGGGCCTGGGCCATTTTTTCGGGGCTATGCGCGTCGATGCCTTCCGGCCCGCCGATGAATTCAAAGCCCACATGGATAACTGGATTGCAACTTTCCGCAGCGCGCAGGCCGTGGAAGGCAAAAAGGTCCTTATCCCCGGCGACCCGGAGCGGGAAATGGCTGCCCACCGGCTGCTGGATGGCATCCCGTTGCTTGATGCCGTGGTGAAGGACTTGGAAGGCGTGGGCGCGAAATTTGGGGTGAAGCTGTAGCGCGGCCTTACTCCAAACAAGCCAACTCGGCCCGCAGCTCGGCCATCGTCACGGGCCGGTACTCGAGGCCACCATACAGCAGGGCTGTGGCTTTCACATCGCGGATAGCCAGGTAGGTGATGCCGTTTTCGCGCCGCAGGGCCACCAGCGTTACCGGCTCGGCATACGGTACGCCGCTGAACACAACCTTGTCGGGGGCGTAAGCGGCACCGTTCATCACGCCGCGTATGGCCTTGAAAACCAGCTTCACAATGGCATCGGTCGGGCCGGGGTTCACGCCTACGGTCAGCCGCTTGCTGGCACTCGTAAACCGGTCGCAGTTTATCCAGTCCAGCTGCTGGGCGCTGAATTCCTCGTACACCCCCGCCTCGCTGATTTTGGCCTTCGAGGTATCCGTGAACTGCCCGCGGATGCGCACCAACTCTACCGCGGCCGCGGCCCGTAGCTGCCGCCAGTTTGCCGCAGATAAGTAGGTCGGATGAATTAGTTTTCACTAAAGGGGGAGAATTGAATGCGGAGTTGTTTGCCGA